>JAUZOX010000039.1 GCA_030706265.1 Bacteroidota bacterium
CAGGTCTGGGAAACCATGAAAGAATCCATCAACCGGGGATTGGAAAAGGAAGGCGTCTTGCCGGGCATCATAAAACTTCCCCGTAAGGCATCCTCATACCTGATAAAATCCAGGAACTCAGAGGGGACATTGCAGAGCAGGAGCATCATCTTCGCATATGCCTTGGCGGTTGCCGAAGAAAATGCGGCAGGGGGACTGATCGTGACGGCACCTACCTGCGGATCATGCGGGGTGATACCCGCCGTGCTTTTTTACCTTCAAACCCGGTATGGGGTATCCGATCAGAAAATCATCCGTGCCCTTGCCACGGCCGGGATCATCGGCAATGTGGTAAAGGAAAACGCTTCAATCTCGGGGGCCCAGGCGGGATGCCAGGGTGAAATCGGAACCGCCTGTGCAATGGCTGCGGGTGCGGCAACACAGCTCTTTGGCGGCACTCCCTCCCAGATAGAATATGCCGCCGAGATGGGCCTCGAACATCATTTGGGATTAACCTGCGATCCGGTAGCCGGGTTGGTGCAAATCCCGTGCATAGAACGAAATGCATTTGCCGCCGCCCGTGCCATGGATGCCTGTGCCTTTGCCACGCTCTCAGACGGGAAGCACCGGGTCAGCTTTGATAAGGCGGTAATCACGATGAAACAAACCGGCAAAGACCTGCCCAGCTTGTACAAGGAAACCTCCGAAGGAGGACTTGCCTTCTTTGCAGGTGAAGCTTAAAACAGGGGAGTTCTTTCAATAACCGGGGAGTATCGGGGCATCTGTAAAAAAGAGAGCGGTCTTTATGCTCCAAACACGTCAACTTCCATTAAATTAATAGCATTTGTAAAAGTCCATGCAAATAGCCTGAGTTTTCTTAATGAAAACAGGTTCAGGGCAAAGCCCGCTTTTTGAAAAGAGGCCTGATTAAGGTCTGCTGAAAATCTGAATTTCATAGAAACGGCAAACCAATGGCCTGTTTTTGGCTTAAATGATAACATTCAAAGAATATAATGATTGATTCTTAATGTGAATCCGATATTCTTTGAACTAACCGAAACCATGAAAAAACATTCCTGGTCCAGGTATAGGCGTAAGCATATTTGGTTCAAGTTTAGGCGATAGCCGTAACTTGGACCAAATATGCGGTTCAAGACTGTTATAAGGATTGGGGATTAGTAGATTGCGGTTCAAGCCCTCAATGACATACGGGATGCAGTGGTAACCCGGACTCAAAACAATCATTGGGGTTCATCCGAAAATAATTTGAGTTAAATCGGTCGTAGGGAGCTTGCATATATGCCCGGCTCATTCTTGTTTGTAAAGTGGCAGTGCAACTTTGACTATAAATAATTTTAGACAAAACATTCATTTTTCATTCATTGAGTGTTTTTTAGCTAATTTGAAAAAACAGTGTCTGACGTCATAAACTGTTTTGTCCATTATATCAAAGCTTAATAAAAAGTTGCAGCTCCCCACCCAGCCCGAGTTCGACAATCTTTTTAAGAGTCGAAATGCGAACTTCTTTAATATTGTTCTCAAGCTTTGAAATATAAGACCTTGTTGTTCCAACCTTTAAAGCAAGCTCTTCCTGCGTCATACCTTTTTCAAGACGAGCCTCCTGAATTAAAGCGCCAATTTTGAAGTTTTCGAAACCTGCTTCAAATTGGTCCCTTCTTGCAGTTCCTGATTTACCGTATTGCTCATCTTTGAACTGTTCAAGTGTCTGTATGTTATCTTTTTCTGCTTTCATAAGTAAATAATTTTAATAAATAGGTCGTTTGGAACTCGCATGTATACCCGTTTCATTCTCGCTTGCGATCTTCAATCATGCTCGTTTCATATTCTGCTTTTATTTTCAGGGCTTTTTGTATTTCCTTTTGTGGTGTCTTCTGAGATTTCTTTTGAAAGCTGTTTATGATGACAACCAGGTTTCCATGGTCGAAAAAACAAAATATTCGAAAAACATTGCTACTCTGCAGTACTCGAATCTCAAAAAGCCCATCCGTATTTTCAATATGTTTAAGATAGGTTTCAGGAATCCTCGGCTGCTCCTCAATCAATTCGAAGGTCCAGATAATTTTATCTTTCACCTTATCCTGTTGTTTTACAAAGAACTCTCGAAAGTAGTCTTTATAAAAGATGATATTTCGATATTTTTGTTTTTGCTCCACAATACAAAGATAGACAATGTTGCCCTAAAGTGAAACTTTTTAAAGAAATAAATAGTGAGCTATGAAGTTGCCTTTAGCGGTAACCAAATATGGGGTCTATGGAGATTGCGGGTCAAGCCCGCAATGACGTACGGGGAGGACAAGCCCGCAATGACTTACGGGGAGGACAAGCCAGGAATGACTTAGGGGGGAAGACAAGTCCGCAATGACGTACGGGGCGCAGCGGTAACCCGGATTAATATCAATCATAGGGTATATCATCCGAAAAATAATTTGATGAAAAAGGGTCTGGTGAAAAACTCAGCCGGAATTTTTCAGCAGACCCTTTTTAGTACCTTGCTACAATATATTACATATGTGACTGTTTTTTATCACATACACTGCCCACAGGAGAATTCTTAATGGCTGTCTCATGATCGGAGATGCCTCGAAAGCCACTTAACCATGTTGAAAAAATCGTTCCATCAGGATGTTGAGGTGTTGCCCCCTCGCCATCCTGATAAAATGACACTAACTACCACCTGGAATAAAAAAAGTCCTCCAGCGGTTTATTTCTGAAATTCACCCATCTCCTGATGAATAAAAGTAAGATTTACCGGCCCTATCAAACCGGAATCCCGCAATAATTTTTCTGAGTCTGCACCATCAAATTTCATGATATTGGTTTTAGTAAACCGCTTTTCTACAGGTAGTTTACTGTCGCCAATCAAGCGGTTAGGCCAAAGGTTGACAACTTCAACTTCAAGCCTGTTGTCTCCCGGCTTCACATAGTTGGTGATATCAAATTGGAAGGGAGCATTCCACTTAACGGCGCTCTTATTTCCGTTGATTGTAATGGAAGCCATTTCAAGCACATTTCCTAAATCGAGCACTACTTTCGCTTCTTTAAGATTGTCTGCACTTACAGAAAAGCTTTTCTTATACACGGCCGTTCCTGAATAATACTTAATCCCTTTATCCCCAAAGAGGGTCCATGATTTAAGCGTATCAGCCCGTACATGAGATGGACCGCCCCACAGGGTATCAAAATAGATATCCCAGGTGCCTGAAAGGGGCAGGGTTGGGTTTGTTGCCTTAAGGCTGTCCTTTTGAATTTTTCCATCAGACCATGTCAGGGTATACTCACCGGGTTCAAACAGGGTCGATAAAACCTTACCACCCGATTGAGCAACCTCGATAGACGGTTTATCAACGCCATTAAACTGATTATTTGGGAAAAGCGACTTTCCATCCTTTTCGATTTTAGTTATGTGCGGAGCATTAGCTGCCTTCTTAAATACGATAAATTGTGAACCTTCAGGCTCCAGACTTAGAGGAATGATTGTTTGCCCGTTTTCCTCCCTGTAGGTCAATATTTCCTTGGTTTGGCCTGTCATTGGATCCCATAACTCCGGTATTTTGCCGGTAATCCTGAATTTACACTCTGTTTGTTCATACCGGTCGAGCAGGGTAGTTAAATAACGATATACAAAATCGTTGATTCCTTTTCGTCCGAATCGATTTACAACAAAATAGATATCCATTTTATCGGTTGTGCGATGAATATAATCCAGGCCTGTATTTGCCTCTGTACTCGTAAATTCGAGGTCAGGCTTCACTTCCATTTCAGCCAGAACGGTATTGACATCTTTCCCCCATATCACTTTCCCCTTGCCATAGTGGTTTTCTTTTATCGTCACCCCATCTATTGATCCCCACATGCGGGATGCAATGGCGTTTACCTCTTTGTCGCTTTCGGGGTAGTTGGTCAACCCGGTTGCCTTTATGGGACGCGGTGAAATGATCGTCAATCCCTCTTTGACCAAAGATTCTACTTTGCGTAAAACCCCGGGATCAATGGCGTTTTCCGTTGGGAGCACCAAAAGGCGGTAGCTCATTCCATCAGGAAATACCACCTTCTTATCTTTTACCGATACCCGGTTGATGAGTGCTTCTTTCGAACATTTATCCCAATCATGTCCAAAAGCCAGATCTTTTACATCCTCTTTCAGAAAGACAAAATTGGGGACATCATCGCCATAATAATAGAGCACATCGGCAACAAATAGTCCCTGCGAAAGCATAAAGGTGCACCGGTCCAGGTAACTGATAAAGTCGCCTGCTTGTTTCCACCATGTAACATTGGGGTTCATATGGGTTCCCGCAAAGTACTCATCGCCGGGGATGCCGAATTCTTTGGGAGAATCGGAAAAGGTATGCCAGACAATTCTGTTCACCCCTGAGCAGAATATGCGGTCGATGTTGCTTTTTAATTCTTTTGGCGATCGTTCCCATTGAGGCCCTATCGATGTGGGCCCTTCGGCAGCAACAAATCTTTTACCGTTGGTGTGAGCTACGCAGGCGCTTTGTTTAACGGCCAGCCGCTCAGCATCACTTATTCGATGCGTATTGGATATGGCCCAGAATTCGCCCTGAGGAAAATCGCTGATAGCCATCACCTTTAAGGCATCAACCGGTGCGGAATGAGGTCCTCCCGATTCGGGATGAATACCCAGTCCATGTTGATGGGCCAGATCGCTAAAAAGTTGATAATGGTATGCCGCAATACAATCTCCAATCGTTTTACGATAGTCATAAAGAAACCGGTCTGATTGCTCTACACTTTCTACGACTCTTCCGGCGAGTACGGGCAGATAGGGCGTTAAATCGTATCCTCTGAATTTTTTAAATTCATTTGCAAAGTTGTTGGTCCAACCCACGTTGCCCATTTCCCAACTATCGGTTTGAAGAAAATGCAAACTATTTCCTGCAGACTGAGCCACCGTAATCAAAGGAAGGATCACGTCATCGCTAAACTTTTTAAAAGCCTGTGGATTTAAATGATCAACCGATAGCCCTTCCCAGCCATCGCTGTTGGTTGATGTCCTGGCACCGGTGCAAGTCCAGCCATATCTTATGATGGTCCAGTTACCAGCCGGAGCATCCCAGTTTAAAACGCCATTGTTGAATTTATCGGTCAGGTCAATGATTTCTGATTTTTTGATGCCCTGAATCTTATCTGCATCCGCATTTTCTTCGCGCAACTTATATAGCGGGTAGATTCCCCCCGTTCCAAAAGATACGTTAAATGACTTTAGCCCCCAATTTTTGATGGCCATATCCTTCAGGGGGAAATTGCTTTCAGGCTGTTTGAAAGCCTGAATAATTATGTCTTTATATAACAGCATCGTTTCAGGCTGGGGCAGGTTGACCTGAATTTTCTTGCCTCCCTGAATATTGGTCTCAGAAAAAACAATTTTCTTTAATGCCAGCTCGGGTGTGATAGTGGGCCCTCCCGGATTCCAGCCACTCTGGGTGTTGATGCTCAACTCTATCCCCAACCGCTGAGCCTCTCTAATTGCATGTTTATAGAGTTCCATCCATTCGGGACTCATAAAAACCGGACCGGCCTTGGTTTTTCGGGCCACCGAATAGTTTGAACTACCGGCATCAATGATAGAAGCGCCACCATATCCATGGGACTTCATCTGTTCCAGATCACGGGTGATCGATTCTTTTGTGGCCATGCTATTGATCCACCACCAATAGCAACGTAAACGCGATTCATAAGGTGGAGTGACAAAACCCTTATTCAGCTGGTCATAATCGATCGAACGGCTTGTGAGTAGTGAATAATTCTGGTTTTGAGCCGAAGCCATAATATAGCCGGACAAAACGGCAAAGGTGAGTAGATATTTTAACATACTTTTTGAGATATAAATACAGAAAATAAGCAAACGAATGAAAAGGATGCCAGGGACAGTGATTTAAAAGATGCCCCTGGTATCCTATTCATTTTTGATTACGATAAAATGCAGACTATCTTCCCGTCCAACCCGGGTTTTGATCTAATTTCACGTCTTTATTTGCATCAATAACGGTCTGAGGAATCGGCCACAGATTGTAATTGAAGGTCAATGTTGATTGAGCTTCAGGCCAATAGGCATACTTCTTGATACGGTCAACAGCAATCGTACCACCCATCCGTAAAAGGGTATTCCAACGGCACTCTTCGTAAACCAATTCGCGGGCACGCTCGTCAAGAATCGTTTTGAAGTTATCATCCATATCGGCAGCAGTAACCAAATAAGTGCACTGAGCACGGTTTCTCAACAGATTGATATCGTCGGCAGCTCCGGCTTTATTACCACTGCGTTGTTTGGCTTCGGCACGTAACAAAATGGTTTCGGGAAGACGGATGATGTAATCGTCGCGGAACAGATTACTCATATTTTCGCCATCGGCTAATCCCGTGTACTTATCGGTTGCAATCTTACACGATACCGGGTAATCGAGACTTTGGTCAGCCTGGTTATCATAAAGCACTGACCAGGGAATCGGCTTATTGTAGTAGGGTGAAGTTACCATATTGCCATAGAATGTCCGGCGGAATACAACATCTGAGTTTCTCATATCTGTACCCCATTTGCCGGCATAAATGCTATCACGGGTATACATAGTCGGCATAATCTGTGAAATGCCTCGTCCACCGGCATCCTCCAACGTCCCGTTGAGGTTGGCAGGTGAGCCGTTTCTGAAGACGGGTCCGTAAATACGGGAATACCCCAGTTTACTCCTTTTATCTTCGATTTTGTAAGCTGCATAATCAACCTGTGCAGCCCAGATACACTCTCTATTCCCATCCTGGTAATTCACACTTCCTTCCTGAAACAGGTCCCAGTAATAATTGGGAGTAAAAGGAATTGTATTAAATATATTTGCCGCGCCTGCGACCCCGTTCTTGTAACAAGGAATTCCTATTGTTGTCTCATTCTTCCTGGCTCCAAATCTCGAGGTCATTAAACTGTAAGTGCCTCCATCAATTACCTTATTAGCGTAAGTAATGGAACTGGCATATGCCGTTTGCGCATCAGCTGTCTTGCCGTCCGCAGCCAACTGAATACCTAAAGCCAGATAAAGTTCGCACAGATTGTGTTGACAAGCTCCTTTTACCAAACGACCACCTACGGCAGTTGTTTCAGGAAGATCCCCTTCAATTGCAAGAAGCTCGGTTATCGCAAACTGGTAGGTTTCTGTACGGGTCGCACGCTTAAAGTCGAAACGGGCAGTCTTTGTGATATCGGTCACGATGGGCACACCCCCAAAGAGTTCAGCCAGGTTTCGATAAGCAAAAGCCCTGAAGAATCGGGCCTGTGCAATTGCATAAGCCTTGTCGGATGCAGAAGACCAGGTCATTGTGGGTAGATTTGCAGAATAGATGGCTAAATTGGCTTTGGCAATGATCTGATAAAATGCGGTGTAGATACTATAGAAAATTCCATTATCAGGATTGATATTCCCATAGTTATTAAAGGCATTACTTCTTCTGATACTGGGGACATCATACATATCGGTACCATTCCCACGGAATGCAAATTGCCAGGTGTTTTCATTTCCGATTGTCCATATATCTCTAATTTGAGAGTATATAGCAATCAAAGCCTGATCAACCTGAGTTGAAGTGGAAAATGCATTGTCTATCGTATAAAAGGTAGTGGGTGACTCTTTTAGAAAGTTGTCATCTTTGCAGCCCATTACTCCAAATAAGATAACAAAAACCCAAATGTATTTTTTATTTAAAATTTTTTTCATCTCTATAAATGTTAAATGGTTAGAAACTGATGTTTGCACCAAAGGAGTAAGTTGTAGGAACGGGGTATGTATTTGCTCCCACGGTTGTGCCTGTTTCGGGATCACCACCAACCCATCTTGTAAAGGTCCCAAGATTCTTTGCACTCACGAACACCTTCAAGGTTTTTATATTGGCAGACTTCAACCATTTTTGTTCAAGCGAATAAGAGAGCGAAACATCCTGGATTCTGATAAATTGTTGATTCTGAAGTCCCAGAAAACGTCCATCCCCTGAAAAAGTAGCCGACGGATAGGTATTGCTCTTGTTGTCGGGAGTCCAATAAGGTTTAGAGATCATGTTGTCGTTGAATCGGCCTGTTCCGGATGTCATATAAGCCGTGGTATTACTTCTCCTATAGTAACCGTTCCCACCAAATGTACCGGTAAGCATTACATACAATTCGAAGTTCTTATACGATACATTATTGCTCATGTTTAATCTGAAGTTTGGCACGGTATAACCTAAAATCCTTCTGTCGGCAGCCGTAATCTTGCCATCGCCATCCTGATCTTTATACTTAGGATCGCCCGACTTAGCACCTGTTGCATTCTTGTAATAAGTATTAGTATCCTGTACGATACCAATCTGCTCATAACCATAAATGGCACCCAATGACTTGCCAATAAACAGGTTGTTGGCAAGGTCATCCTGCTCTTTACCGGTTTTATCAGGACCATAAAGATGAACAACCTTATTTCTGTTCATCCAATATGTTAGCGTAGTATTCCATTTCCAATCTTTCGACTGATAATTGACAGATCTGACAGAAACTTCAATCCCATGGTTATCTACTTCGCCCAAAGAGGTCAGGATGGTAGTAAACCCTGTCATAACAGGGATATTGCGTGCAAATATCTGATTCGTTGTCTTGGAGAAATAGAGATCCACATCCACAAACAGGCGGTTCTTTAACCATGCCGATTCAAAACCTGTATTATACGATTCGGTAGTTTCCCATCCAAGTTCGGAATTACCCAAGGTGGTTTGAACCAATCCGTAATTTATAATCCCCTGATTGTTTGAAAATTCATATGGTGCAATTGGTGTGTTATCGGATATGTTTCTGTTTAAAACGGTAGACAGTGTGGAATAAATTCCAGCACCTTGATTACCGTTCTGCCCCCAGGCAAGTTTCAGTTTTAAATTGTTTAAGGGTTTAAAGTCTTTGAGGAAACTTTCGCTGGAAATTTTCCACGCACCGCCCACTGCTGCAAAATTACCCCACTTTTTATTGACTCCGAAAACAGAGGCTCCATCACGACGGTATGAACTGGTTAAGAAATATTTATCATTATATGAATAACTTAAACGACCCAGGTACCCAACATTTGATCTTTCGGTTGCATTAAGAGCTACTTTTTGAACCGTTGCCTTTGAAAGTCCCCACATGTCCAATGCCGTGTTTCCATTGGCAGAAAAATCAGAACCGGTTCCGTTAATATCTTCATATTTCTGATGATCCCGTGTTGCAACCGCTGTTACATCGATACTGTGTTTGCCAAATTCATTTTTATAATTCAGGATATTATCCAAAACATAACTTTTTGTAGTTTGATTGTCGATATTCCCATTTGCACTGGTTAAAAATCCCTGAACAACTGTCGGACTGTATCGTTCAATGCCTGCTCCTTCTTTAACATAGTATTTTTCGTTATAAAAGTTACCCGATTGATCTTTATCAAGATTGTTTAGAAGATTTGAACGAAAAGTCAATCCTTTCACCCATGGAATACTGATAAGGGCATAGGCATTTAAACGGAAATTATTGCGAATATCCGTATTGCTGGCCGTTCCATCATTAATCCCCCATAATGGATTGGTCAATGATTGGGTATAAGGATATTTTTCCAGATGTCCTTGGTCATCGCGATACATGACGCCATAAGGAGACATGGCTTCCGCTGAAGCAATGTTGGCCGCAAAACCTGAATAATCTCTTTTCGAAAAACTTGCATCAACTCCAATCTCTAACCAGGAGGTGACATTTGTATTCATCTTGCCAAAGACGGACAACCGGTTAAAATAATCGCCCACAACAATTCCTTTATCATTGCTATATGCAGTGGACAGATAATAGTTTATCTTTTCGGCTGCACCCGAAATGGCCGCCTGATAATCCTGAGTCACCCCTGTGCGCGTTACCTTATCAAGCCAAACGGTTTCTTTCCCTGCATTATAATTTGCTAATTCGCCTACTTGCAACCAATTGGTTGATCCGACAGCATACTGATTCCGTGCATTCACCACCGTCAACCACTCTTTGCCCTTCATCATAACCGGCTGATTCTGCCAGGTTTGGAAGCCAGTGGAAGTGTTAAAGGTGATAACCGGTTTGCCTGATTTTCCTTTTTTAGTAGTGATCGCAATAATTCCATTGGCCGATCTCGATCCATAAGCAGCATTCGAAACGGCATCTTTCAAGATATCGTAACTGGCAATGTCGTTTGGATTGATATCACTGATACTACCCAAATAGATCACCCCATCCAATACAACCAAAGGGGTATTTGAACCATTGATAGAATTTTGCCCACGAATCTGCATTGTTGGTTCACCACCGGCAGTATTCGTAGCGCCAATATTCAACCCTGCTACATTCCCTTTTAAGGCTTCAAGAGGATTGAGGTTCGGTAGAAGAGCCACCGGTGAGTTTTCCATTCTAACCGACGCAACGGAACCTGTATAATCTTTTCTTTTTGCAGTACCATAGCCAATGACAATTACTTCACTCAATGCACTGGATTCTTGTTCCATGACCAAATTAATGATTGAGCGTCCTTCTATGGGTATCTCTTGCTTTTTCATCCCAACAAAAGAAAAGATTAAATCCTTGTCGTTTTCATTGAGTGGTATGGAATATATCCCATTCCTGTCCGTTACTACGGCACGGGTCGATCCCTTTATTGTAACGGTTACCCCAACTAAAGGCTGCCCGGTTTCATCGGTGACTTTTCCGGAAACTGGCTTCCTTTTTTGTTGAACAACCGGCGTTAAAATAACCAGATTGTTTTCAACAGTTCTAAAGTTGACCCCCGTTTTGTTAAATACGGAAGTTAAAATACCATCAATAGTTTTATCGGAAGGATCAATTTTTATGGTACGGTCCAGATTGATCTGATCGTTCCTGTATAGAAATCTGTATTCAGAATTCTTCTCTATGGTCGCCAAGACTTCGCCAACAGTGAAGCTTTTTTTAGAGAAATCAATTTTTAAATCCTGAGAATACACCAAAGCGTTGGCTGATAACATACTGAGCAGTAAAAAAACTACGGTGAGTTTCATGATAATCAGGCTTTTTTTAAACTGGGAAGAATTAAACCCTCTCCGGAATAGGAGTATTTTATTTTTCATAACTTTGTAAGTGTTAAGTTGAACCATTAATGACATGCTTTGCTCGTGCAAATTATTAATTGATGGTGATCTTTTTGGGCAATTTGTAAATGCCGCAAACATTTACAGTGCCGGATCGCGGGAGATTTACCTGGTAGATCTCCCGTATTTTTTTATTTTCCTTGTATCTCTACGTTTCCTCCTTTTTTGTTTTCTGCGTTTTTCTGATAGCGGATTGTAATTTCATTCAGTTTCATATCATATTCAAATGGGGTAAGCATCTGCAGATATTTCAAAACCTGGTCGATATTCTCTTTTTCAAACATCCCGGTATACCTTATTTCCTGCACCTCTTTATCTTCAAAATGAATTTTAACATTGTACCATTGTTCAAGCTTATGCGAAAGCGTTAAGAAGCTTTCGTCCTTAATAATCAGTTTGCCGTCTTTCCATGCCACGATGGGAGTCACATCGACTTTCTCTGCGATCTCAACCAGTGGTGCATCATCACTTTCTTCTGCCTTTTTATTTACCACTGACGGAACCTCATTTGCTTTCTTAAAGGTTGCCTGATCTTTTATATATCGAAAGGTTTCGTTTGGATGAATGATATACTCATCCGAATTTTGACCCTTCAGATAAAGCCCCTCGATGCTGATCTTCCCCTTGACGAGCGTTGCTTCTGTCACCCCCTCTTCCTTATAGGCCTTTACATTAAAAGTTGTCCCGTACACCTTAATGTTAAAAGCAGAGGTCTTTACAATAAATGGATGTTGACTATCATGCTTCACATCAAAAAATGCCTCACCATCCAAATACACACTTCGTTGGCTTTCTTTAAAAGCCGATGCATATCTTAGCGTGGTTTTTGCATTCAACCAAACGATGGAGTTATCGGGGAGTGTCACCCTTGTTTTTTGACCCCCCGGAGAAAAGATGGTGGTAAAAGAGCCATTGCTGCCGGCTGGGATAAGACTTTTTGTAATGAAAAAACCTGCTAAACCTCCTGCCAGCAATAGCGGGATCATTATGGCGGCAGCAAGGCGGTACAATTTCTTCAACGGCATGCTAAAGGACCGGGGAATATC
>JAUZOX010000390.1 GCA_030706265.1 Bacteroidota bacterium
GGGTATCCTGGCCATACCCAACCTTCGCGGTGGCGGGGAATATGGCGAAGAATGGCATAAGGCCGGAACCGTGCTCCACAAACAAAATGTGTTCGACGACTTCATTGCTGCCGCCGAATACCTGATACAACAAAAATATACTAATTCAAATAAGCTGGCCATAGCCGGAGGTTCAAACGGAGGATTGCTGATAGGGGCCTGTATGACGCAGCGTCCGCATCTGTTCAAGGTAGCGCTCCCGGCCGTGGGTGTCATGGACATGCTCCGCTTTCACAAGTTTACAATCGGATGGTCCTGGGTCGGCGATTATGGTTCCAGCGATAATGAGGAGCAGTTTGAGTATCTGCTTAAATACTCGCCCCTGCATAACATACGCCAGGGAGTAACTTACCCCGCAACGCTTGTCACTACAGCGGATCATGATGATCGCGTCGTACCGGCCCATTCCTTCAAATTTGCGGCAACGCTGCAGGAGAAAAATGAAGGTACCAATCCGACCCTCATCCGGATTGAAACACAGGCCGGACATGGAGCCGGAAAGCCAACCGGTAAACAGATCGATGAATGGGCGGATGTATGGGCCTTCACCTTTAAAAACATGGGCATGACTTACTGAGCCGAGCCGTCGGGGAACCTGGAAGGCTTAGCATATTTAGGATTCGTGATAAAGTCATCGTCGTGAAGCGTCATCAGAAATGATTTCAACATTTGTTTCTGGGGTGGGGTAAGCCTGACGCCCCCCGTATTCACATGATGCATCAGCGGACTGATATAGGGAGAGGCCACAACACCGGTTGAATAAAAGTCCAGCACATCATCAAGTGTCTTAAACCGGCCATCGTGCATGTATGGCCCGGTTAAATCTATATTGCGCAGGCTGGGCGCCCTGTATGCCCCTATATCCATTGGGTTCCCGGTGACATGGTACCTGTCGCGCGGATCATCATTGGCCCCCGTAAAGTCGGATTGCTTTCCATTATTATAAAAAAGGTTGGTCGTAAACAAAGGATTTCCCCCGCTCCCGTGACAGTGAAAACAATCGCCTCCATTCTCGGTCGTAAACACACCCAGGCCGCCCAACTCATCATCGGAAAGTGCAACTTCGCCCCTGAGGTATTTATCAAATTTGCTGTTGGATGAGATCAGGGTCCTCACAAACTGGGCAATGGCGCGACTGATATTTTTAAATGTCACTTTGCTGCTTCCGAAGGCCTTGAAAAACAAATCCGGGTAACCGGGTATCTGTTGAATCAGTTTAACCGTACGAGTGCTGTCTCCCCCCATCTCATGTGGAGCAACGAGTCCCATGTAAACCACGTCTTCAATCGTGCGCCTGTTTGGATCGGGATTTGAAGGATGGATGACGCCGTTCCAGAAATAGCCGTTATTATTGAAGATCAGATTCATCAAAGGCAACATCACATGCGGGGTCATGACCCCTTTCAGTCCGAATGGATGCCCACCCGTAAACCTGGGATTGTCGATTCCACATTCAAAAGCGCGGCTTTGAAGATGGCAAGTACCGCAACTCATCAACGAATCGGGACTGGTCCTCCCCGACAACCGGCCATCGTAAAACAGGTAACGACCAAGGGCAATTCCTTCAACCGTCTCGGGATTATCTGCAGGAATATTGATATCGGTTGGAAAATATTTCGGAATTACAATCTGGTAGGGCGTGGGTTTACCGGATGGCTTCGCATCAGGACGACAGCCGGTTGCCAACACCGACAACAGTATCATGACCGTTACTAACCTATAACCCGGAATGATTGACATTTTTCCTTTTGCCCTCTGTCGTTTAATCCTACAAAGTAAACGAATATTTTGATTCTTTGTTATTCATTCCGGCTTCTGTTTTTAAAGGGCAGGTTTGATTTTAAATGCACATTTATAGAATATTATAAAAACAGATGTCATCACTCTGACGATAAAGATTACCTTTGCACTAAATTTAAAATTATCGTTTTGACATTTGAGGAATTAAATATAAGTACGCCTATTTTAAACGCGTTGAATGATTTAGAGTATTACTTTCCCACTCCCATCCAGGAACAGACCTTTCCTGTTGTGATGTCCGGAAAGGATGTCGTGGGGATAGCGCAAACAGGAACGGGCAAGACCCTTGCCTATTTATTACCCATTCTCCGGCAGCTAAAATATTCCGAACAAAGAGATCCGCGCATCTTGATCGTCGTCCCCACCCGTGAATTGGTACTTCAGGTGGTGCGTGAAATTGAGAAGCTCACAAAATATATGACCATTCGCGTAGTGGGGGTTTATGGTGGAACAAACATCAAGACCCAGGGACAGTTGGTTTACAATGGCGTCGATGTCCTGGTAGCCACCCCGGGCCGTTTGGTCGATCTGACCATGCATGGGCTTTTGCGCTTGAAATCCGTTCAAAAACTGGTCATTGATGAAGTCGATGAGATGCTGAATCTGGGATTTCGTCCGCAGTTGCTCTCTTTCATGGAGATCTTGCCTCAGCGGAGACAAAATCTCATGTTCTCTGCCACCCTGACTGCAGAAGTGGAAAAGGTGATTGAAGATTTCTTCCTAAACCCGATAAAAATTGAAATTGCAGCCCACGGAACCCCTCTTGAACAAATCATTCAGATGGGCTATGAAGTGCCCAATTTCACGACCAAGGCAAACCTGCTGCAACATCTGCTGGTTACAGACGACGAATTAAGCAAGGTCCTGGTCTTTGTCTCAAGTAAAAAATCAGCCGATCGGTTGATCGACCGGATAGGTCATAAATTTCCCGACCAGATTGGCATCATTCACTCCAATAAGTCTCAGAACTACCGTATCAACGCATTGAAACAGTTCCAGGAAGGAATGCACCGCGTATTGATTGCAACGGATGTTGCGGCACGTGGTTTGGACTTTACCGATGTAACCCACGTCATCAATTTCGACATTCCCGAAGTCCCCGGAGATTATATCCACCGCATCGGACGTACAGGACGTGCAGATAAAGCGGGAGTCGCCATTTCATTTGTCAACGAACCCGAGAAAAGCTTACAGCTTGAGATCGAACAGCTGATGAACCTTCACATCACCATGGAGCCATTGCCCGAAGAGGTGGAAATATCCGGTCTCTTTTCTGAAGAGGAAAAGCCGAATCTGTTCGATAAAAGCTATCTTCCCAAAGTCAAACATACCGTTTCAAACGGCGCTTTCCACGAAAAAAAGGACAAAAACAAAAAAATCAACCTGGGCGGCCCATCCAAACGTCCTGCCAAAATTGGGAAACGCAAGAAATTCAGAAGCGGAAATTATTAAGCCGTATTTTTTGCTGATTAAATAAGGCGCAGGGACACCGGCGAATCCCGGATTGCATGCATCTTCCTGGTGCTTAACCCGGTCAAATTGGCCGGGATGGCATTCCTTTGTCTCTTATCAAATTGGCTTAAAAGTTTTTCAACAAAGGCATTGTTAAAATCCTTGAAAGACTTTATTGACGAAATCCAAGCCAAAATATTTTTTTGGGTACTTCACTGAAATCCCGACAAGGTTATCATGAAAAATCTCTGCTGAGTTTTCCCGCAGCCCCTAAATAAAAACCATAAAAAAAATCAAGCGAACCTCAAATAACCCTTTGTCTTTTTTTAGGGGATATTGGTATATAACCGGTATATGAAGGGTATATAACTTACCCCTGTCTCGTACCAGTCTCGTACGTGTCTCGTACCTGTCTCGTACCTGTCTCGCTCTA
>JAUZOX010000391.1 GCA_030706265.1 Bacteroidota bacterium
AATTACTATTGACAATTCAAGAATTGAGCTACCTTTGTATATTTAATTAAAATGAATTTATTTATGGTAAGCAAGAATATTGTAGAACGAGACGACGTGGTGATCAAGTTCGTTGGTGACTCTGGCGATGGCATGCAACTTACGGGTACCTTATTCTCTGATACTGCCGCCCTTGCCGGAAATGATCTGGCAACTTTTCCTGACTATCCAGCTGAAATCCGTGCCCCACACAACACCGTAGCGGGTGTCTCCGGTTTTCAGGTTCACATTGGGCATACCAAGATCCACACATCCGGCGATTTATGTGATGTTTTGGTTGCAATGAATCCTGCTTCACTAAGAGCAAATCTAAAATGGGCCAAGACTGGTGCAACGATTATTGTCGATGCCGATTCTTTTGACGTAGACAGTTACACTAAAGCCGGTTATATAAATAACCCTTTTGAAGATAATACGCTTTCAGCCTATAATCTGATTAAAGCACCTATATCGTCAATGACCAGAGCAGCCTTGTCTGGAATTGTGGATGATATTAAAACCGCTGAGAAAAGCCGTAATATGTTCGCCTTGGGCATTGTTTGCCACCTTTTTAGCTGGAATGGCACGGTAACACAATCTATCCTTGAGCAGAAATTCAAGAAAAAGCCACAAGTCATTGAAGCCAATAAAATCGTATTGGAGGCTGGGTACAGCTATGCCGATACCATGGAAGAATTGCCGACGTTACGGGTTCAACCTACTGATGAAATTAAAAAAGGGAAGTATCGTAACATCACAGGGAATGTTGCCACGGCATGGGGCTTTATGGCTGCATCCGAGCGCTCGGGCCGTCCCATCTTCCTGGGGTCATATCCTATCACTCCTGCTACCGATATACTTCAGGAACTTGTAAAGTACAAGTCGTTAGGAGTTAAGGTGTTTCAGGCCGAAGATGAGATCGCCGGAATTTGCTCTGCTATTGGAGCCAGTTATAGCGGTTCACTTGCCTTGACCTCTACTTCCGGTCCAGGCCTTTCGCTTAAAAGTGAGGCAATCGGATTGGCTGTCACGACCGAACTTCCACTGGTAATCGTCGATGTGCAGCGTTGCGGCCCTTCAACCGGTTTACCTACAAAAAGTGAACAAAGCGATCTATATCAGGCTCTTTTTGGCCGAAACGGAGAATGTCCGGTCATCGTCTTAGCAGCCAGTTCACCGGTTGATTGTTTTTATTCGGCATACGAAGCCGCCAAGTTGGCAATGGAGCACATGACTCCGGTTATTTTACTTACCGACGGGCAACTGGGAAATGGATCGGAACTGTTCCGCATTCCCAAAGTAGCCGATTTACCTAAAATAAATCCTCCGATTGCAGAAGCCAATGACACGGAATATCAACCATACCGGCGTGATCCTAAAACACTTGCACGTCAATGGGCATTGCCCGGTACTGATGGCCTTCGCCATAGGGTAGGGGGGTTGGAAAAAGAGAACCTCACCGGAAATGTTTCTACAGATCCGGCCAACCATCAGTTGATGGTAAACCTGCGTCAGGCTAAGGTTGACAAGGTTGCTGATTTTATTCCGGAACTCGAAGTTATGGGTGATCCAGATGCTGATTTATTGGTAGTAAGCTGGGGCGGAACGCATGGAACAGTGTTTACAGCCGTTTCAGAACTGGTAAGCCAGGGGAAGAAGATAGCCCATGCCCATTTTAAATACATCATGCCCATGCCTAAAAATACCAGGGAAGTATTGAGTCGCTTCAAAAAAATCATTGTTTGTGAACTTAATATGGGTCAGTTTGTAAATTATCTTAGGATGACACATCCTGAGTTCAGATATGAGCAATTCAATAAGGTTCAGGGTTTACCTTTCATGGTATCTGAGCTAACACTTAAATTTAATCAATTGCTGGAGGAAAATTAATATGATCGAAAACACAATAGAACGAACTTCAGTTGAACTGACAAAGGATGATTTTGTAAGCGATCAGATGGTAAAATGGTGCCCCGGTTGTGGAGCACATGCCATACTGAGTTCAATTGAAAAAGTTTTTCCAAAGATAGGATACCGTAAAGAGAACTTTATGGTTGTTTCAGGCATCGGTTGTTCTTCACGTTTCCCATATTACCTAAATACTTATGGCATTCATGGCATCCATGGCAGGGCTGCCGCCATTGCTTCAGGGGTTAAGATCGCCAATCCCCGGTTGAGTGTCTGGGTCGCTACAGGCGATGGCGACTCTTTGGCCATTGGTGGAAACCATTTTATTCATATCATCCGTCGTAATATCGACGTGAATATTTTATTGTTCAACAATCAGATTTACGGACTTACCAAAGGGCAGTATTCACCTACAACTCCAATGGGGCGGATCACGAAGTCTTCACCACAGGGAACTATTGAACATCCTTTTAATCCGGGTGAACTTGTCATGGGCGCCCAAGGGACCTTCTTTGCCCGTACACCAGACAACAACCCCAAACTGATGGTTGAGGTGATGTTTGAAGCCGCTAAACACGACGGTACCTCAGTCGTTGAAGTTCTTGAAAACTGTGTAATCTTTGCGGATAAAACGCATGCTGCAGTGACCGCAAAAGAGGTACGCGATGATTTCCAGGTCATTCTTAAACATGGGGAACCTCTTATTTTCGGTTCAAAAAAGAATAAAGGAATCCGTTTAAATGGAACAAGTCTGGAAGTCGTTGAAATAGGAAAAAAAGGAATTACCGAAAAGGATCTGCTCATTCATGATCAGTACAGTCACGATCCCGGAATCCATTTGATGCTTGCTAAGATGGCACCACCCCATTTTCCAATGGCGGTTGGGGTTATCCGTTCGGCGATGTATCCGACATATGATGATCTGGTTGAAGATCAGATTACAATTGGAAAGAATACGTCAAAGATAAAATGTGTCGATGATTTATTAAACAGCGGTGAAACCTGGGAAATAAAATAAAAATCAATAATTCGTTGCAGACGGCGCCTCTAAAGGGCGCCGTTTTAGTTACCTTTGTATTATGCTTGAACGTTTTCTTAAATACATCAGCAAACATAGGTTGATAGATCCCCACGACAAGTTGTTACTTGCTGTGAGCGGGGGGATTGATTCCGTCGTGATGTGCGAATTGTTTCATCAAAGTGGGATCAAGTTTGATATTGCACATTGTAACTTTTCTTTGAGGGGTGAGGAGTCGGATGGCGACGAGCAGTTTGTCAGAAACCTGGCTTCCGGCTTGAAGGTAAACTTTCATGTCAAAAAGTTCGATACCCATGCTTATGCAGAAAATCAAGGCGTGTCCATTCAAATGGCTGCCCGTGATTTACGATTTATGTGGTTTAGACAATTGGCGCTGGATCATGGATATAGCAAGATAGCCATTGCGCATAATCTTAACGATCAGGCTGAAACCTTTTTTATCAATCTGTTGCGGGGTACGGGTATTGCAGGATTAAGGGCCATGAAACCTTATCACGAAGGCTTTATTCGTCCCTTGTTATCGTTTTCACGGGAAGAGATTGTAGAATTTGCCCGTGCAAATGGGTGTACTTTCCGGGAAGATTCAAGTAATGCATCCGATAAATATTTACGTAACCGGATCAGGCACCACTTGTTGCCATTGTTAAAGGAACTGCAACCGGAGTTATATGCTGTTTTTTCCGAAGACCTCGAGCGTTTGGCTGATACCGAAGCGGTTTATTTGAATGAAATTGAACGGCAACGAAAAAT
>JAUZOX010000392.1 GCA_030706265.1 Bacteroidota bacterium
CCAGAGATCGACGAGATAACAAAGAAATTCCCCAAGAAAGAAGATGCATTGAAGAAACAACAAGCCACCATGACCCTGTATAAGAAGGCAGGGGTCAATCCCATGTCGGGTTGTTTGCCGATGTTGCTGCAGTTGCCTATTCTGATCGCATTCTTCCGTTTCTTCCCTGCATCCATTGAGTTGAGGCAACATTCGTTCCTGTGGGCTTCCGACCTTTCTTCGTATGACTCGATTATGAATCTGCCTTTTACCATCCCGTTTTATGGTGACCACGTCAGCTTATTTTGTTTGCTTATGACGATCTCAACGATCATCTATACCAAACTCAACAATGACATGATGGGGCAGAGCAATCAGATGCCGGGAATGAAAACCATGATGTACTTGATGCCGGTTATGTTCCTTGGTTTCTTTAATAATTATTCCTCCGGATTAAGCTACTATTATTTGCTGGCCAACCTGTTCACATTTGCTCAAATGTGGGGATTCCGTAAGTTCATCGACGAAGATAAACTACACCAGCGCATCAGGGAAAACCAAAAGAAACCGGTTGTAAAGTCTGCTTTTCAAAAGCGGTTGGAAGAGATGTCTAAAGCACAAAGTGCAAGACGATAAATCAATTTGATCAGCCGTTAAAAAAGAATCCGGATCCTAAATGAAAGGATCCGGATTTTTTTTTGATGGATTCCACTAATATATTGGGGCGCGTCAGAAAAGTGGGAGCGCATTTTCTCTCACTTGAATAACTCCTATTGATTACTATTCTTCAGATATATGATCATCCTGTGCGGCTTCAAAAGCCTTTTCGTCTTCCTTGATGTCCTCTTCTCCACTTAAGACTGCGTCTTCAAGCAGTTTATCCATTTTATCGACTTTCACTTTTACCTTAACAAGGTAACTTACATCTTCCGTGTCTACCGTTATTGCATGAAAGCTAGTATTACCAGCCTGAACTTTGAACACGTGATTTAGATACCCGTCAGGATATTTACGCGAAATAGCTTCAATTACAGCGGGTGGTAGGTTTTCATAACTTACAACCAAACGTTTTCTTTCCATAATTTTCTTAATCTATTTATTTACAACAATACAACAATTATATAAATTATAAATTATTTTTTAAAAAAATTTATGTTTTTTTTATGATTTCTTAAGAATTATGAGCCCATTCTAAAGAGTAATGTGATTATGGCGTTGATAAACAGTGCTGTAAAAGCTTTAATAAAATTAATTCTAAAATAAAATATGTGGAAAAAATACCCTGTTTTCTTTTCTCCTGCGCTTGTAAACGACTTGTTTTGAAAGTTTTTAATGATTTAACGCAAAAAACTGCCGGGATGTTTAAAAAAACTGGCATTAAGTTTACTGATTTGTTTTCATCATTATGGCATGATTAGATCCTGAAAGAGCCTGTTTGCAATCGCAAATACCGGTGAACCGTGTATAAATGCGAGCTCCATAGAACCTGTATAAGGGAATTATTGTCGTATGAAAATCTTTCAGGCGAGTTCCATAAGACCAATTTGATCAATTTATTTTCGTATGAAATTATATTGGTTCGATTACCTTAAACATATCGGCATTATATAAACTGCAGGTATACTTCTTTAAGATATCGTTCTTCAAGCAACCAGGCTATCTTTTTGATTACATTACGTCTGATTTCCAGTTCCACCGGAAGACTGGGGTCCTGGTGGGCATTATTGACTCTGGTACCAATCAGAAAATGGATCTCATCACTGCTTAGCAACATTTTTACAATTTCAGTTGCGGCATCTTTTTCAAGTTTGCGGATATCTTCATTGTTTTCCAATCGTTCTGCAACTGCACCGATCGTTAAGACACCTTCGGTAACCAGGTCTATGCCGCTCATTTTAGAAGTCGGTGGTAAATTACTATTCAAGGCATTCATGTCGACCTCGATGGGGCGGTTTAGTTCACGGGATATAATTTGTGCGGTGGTACCACCGGATATGACGGTACGGCCTTTAAATCCGCTGACATGTTCTGCCAGAAGATGATCCTTGGTCTCATCGAAGGGAGGACCTGAGCAAATCAAAAGCTTTCGGGGTTCACGAAAATAGATGATGGCACACGAGGCATCATCTTTGAGTTTGCCGATGTCATTGCGTTCGGCTTGCGTAACTACTTTTTGTGCAAGCTTAGTCGCCGAGATGGTTGGATCGTCATGGATGTGCGAGAGCACAAAATCGCCAACCCCCTTGGTTCCCCAACCAAAAGGCAATGCCGGACTGCCAATACCTGATTGGGTGATGCCATCGGTGAAAAACACGAGCCGATCTTCTTTTTGTGCTATAAAAGTGCTGGAAGTAATTTGCTTATCTTTTCCTTTCTTACCTTTAATGATGATTTCACGGCAATCAGGTTGAATGATCTGTTCGTCTCTGATCAGGAAAAAGGATGGATTGTCATATTCCACAACGCGGGTTTCTCCTTCACAGTCAATGTCCAGGATACTGAAGGTGGCATAACTGATTTTACGGACTTTATCCACGGGAAGGGTTTTCATGATCGTTGTAGCCGTGCGTTGCAATGACTGTTTTTCAATGGTAAAATTAAGTGCCATTGAAGCAGTGAGGGTCGCCAGTACGTTGGCCTTAATGCCGCTTCCCAACCCATCGCTCAGCACCGTCACGGTTCGTTCTTCCTCTTTGATCTTTTTGGACAAAAACAAGTCACCGCAAACCTCGTTGCCGTTTTTGTTTTTATGTTGACAATCAATATCGATAACGAAATCCTTATTCCTCATCTGAAATATTTTGGGTCCTTGATTCGATGATTGAGTTCAACATCGCTTCGTTGCGTGAAGCGTTTTCTCCCAAAAGGTATGCAACTTTTTGCACTGTCGCCAGGTTTTCCCTGATCACTTTACGGGTTCGTTTGATAAGTTCGTCGTCTCTTACATCAACAGACTTCAGATCGCGGATGATGCCACATACAATCCTGCTTTTCTGAATGGAGACCACCGATACATGTAATAAATTTTTGTTTTCTTTGATATCGTGTTCAACCATCTCTTGTCCTGAAAGCAAAACCGAAGTAAATATCTTGTGAAAAGAAAGCAGTTTTTTCAGATCGGCACCAGCCATGCCCGGGTTCACATCGAAGATCATTTCCGCTTCTTCGCCCAGGAGATGAGCAAAACTTCTGTTGGATTCTATAATACGTAATTTCTGATCCACAATTACAACTCCCAAAGGAATCTTTTGAATGAGGACGGAAGCTTTGTCGTGAGCCATTCTGCGCATATATGACACGCACATGCTTGTTTCGGCCTGATTTTCCAATAGTGCACGGGCAAAATCGCGACAGCTGTTATATCCGCAACCACCACAATTCAACTCATCGCTGGACGAGAGCTTACCAACATCCCTTAAGGCATCTTCAATTTCCTTTTCGGTGAAGATATTTCTATAGAACGGTTTATGATTATCGAAGTTGCGGGTAACCACTTCAACAGGTAGTAATTGATCTGTGGAGGGAGCAGGCTGTTTATCGGAATCAGAAGAGCGGATGTTTTTAAGGCTGATAATTTCAAGTCGCTTTAATGCGGTATTACCGCTTTTTGAACAGCCGGGACCATTGATGCATCCACCCTCACAAGCCATCAGCTCAAGGAAGAGAAGTCCTTCTTTTTTGATTTTTTCGAGTCCTTCTAATGCCTGCCGGATATTGTTAATGCCGGAAAAGGTC
>JAUZOX010000393.1 GCA_030706265.1 Bacteroidota bacterium
CCGGATGAGGATATTCCCGTCCAGATCTCGCTTAAAAGTAAACGATCCAAAACCCTGACCCGGTTTTCCGCTGTTTTCTCCGACCCACTCACCCAGGATAAAGTTATATTCCGAACCTGTTGCTGCCTTTTGCTGGGCATATGAATGGTTGATGCCTGTAAAAAAAAGCGGGATAATGGTCAATAATACGATGGCTGCTCGTTTCATGCTTTGATGATTTAATTTGTGTTAATCCGGTCGCAGGGAACCCGCATGGATGATTTTTTACGGTTATTATTTTATTAATTGGTCGTAAAGAGCTTGCATAAATGCTCTGTTCATCGGTGTTTGCGTTTCCAAACGTGCTCTTTTCATACGGTCGGTTCTGATGATGAATAACGGAAAATTGATAAAAACAGGTGCCTGAGAAATTGCACTCCTCAAAGATACTTTTTTGTTGCTTATTTTGAAATTGTAAATGGAAATAACTTTGCGCCTGTCGATCCGGACGGATAGTTTTATGTCCGGTGCTATAGGATCGTCAGAGATTTAAGCCATAAGATACGGGGGCTCTTAAGCTTTCATCAAAGGCTTCAAAAGGTATTCCAGTCCATTCGACTTAATCACAAACATCGTCTCCAAAAGCATGCCAAGCTTGCCTTTTGGAAAGCCGGTTCGTTGAAACCACTCCAGATACGACACGGGGAGGTTGCACAATAAGGTGCCTTTGTATTTTCCAAAGGGCATCTGCATTTTGACGAGTTGGATCAGTATTTGCGGATCTGGTTGCATGGTCTTTCTATAATTGGTGTGCTGCGCGGATAAGGCATCGGCTTAAAAGCAGACCGGGTTGGCATAAATACACACAGAGACGCAATGTCTTGCGTCTCTGTGTGATGTCAGGCCCCTTAATTTTAAGGACTTGTTTCTTTTTTTATTTGGTGCAGGCAATCACTCCCCTGAAGTAACCGATCGATTCGGCAACACCCGGCAAGGGATCCTTGCTGTCTTTTTCAAACTCCAGACCGCAAACTCCGGTGTATTTCAAACTTTTAAGGGTTGAAACAAACTTAGGAATATCGATGACGCCCCTGCCCATTTCGCAAGTTTTACCTTCTTTGGCGGCTACGGTTTCATCTTTAATGTGAATATCGAAGATGCGTTTGAAATATCTTTTGATGTCAACGGTGGGATCCTGACCATCACGTGTAGTATGGCCGATATCGATGCAAATTCCCATGCGGGGGTCCATGTCTTTAATGTGGTTCCAGATGTCGGTAGCATTGGGATAGAGTGGATTGTCAGGACCATGGTTGTGGATGGCAACCCTGATGTTGGTCTCTTTCACTTTTTGCTCAACATAACCGAGCAGCTGATAGTCCGGTGCACAAACCAACATGTCCACGCCCAGCTTTTTGCCATAATCGAAGGCCTGATCGACAGCTTCTTTGGTCTTCATATAGATCACACCGCCGGTATAAATGGTGATTCCTGCATTTGCAAACTTGGTCTTAACAGCCGTAATCTCTTCCTGCGTGCTTTTTAACGGAAGCTGAATGTCTTTGATAGATAAATAGTTGACGTTGATACGTTTCATCATTTCAATCGTTTTATCAATTGAAATATCCTTGAATGTATATCCTGCCATACCTATTTTAAAGGTGATGTCTTGCTTTTTGGCGACCTGGGCATAGCACTTTCCTGATGAAAATGAAAAGGCCATGGCGCACACGATCAGCAACGAAAATAACTGTTTTAGCTGGTGTAGTCTTGAAATCATTTTTTAGGTTTTTAAAATATATTCAAAATTGGTGATTTTTATTTTTGGGGATGATTCAGTCGCAATGGCATTGAATATTTTACATGATTTGAAATTATGATAAAGATATTCAGAATAATATAGTTTGCGATGTATCATCTGTAGCGATGCCGTTTTTTGAGTCGGCAACCATTTCCTGTTTATCCGGGTAAAAGTAAAAAAACTTTTCAATTCAATGAGCAAAAGGAAAGGCAAATTGTTATCTATAGCATAAATTATCAACAATTCTTAAAAAAGAACTTATTATGGCAGATCTTAGGACTACGTTCATGGGAATAGAATTGAAGAATCCCATCATTGTTGGAGCCAACCACATGGTTTCGAATATGGACTATCTGAAACGCTTTGAAGATTCAGGGGCAGCCGCCATCGTTTATAAGACATTGTTTGAAGAGCAGATTTCGCTTGAAAAAATTCAGTTTCAAAATGAATGGAACCAGTATGATGAACGGGGAGCCGAAATGATACAAATCCATCCCAAGATAGAACATTCCGGACCTGCCGAGCATCTGTTCAATCTTTCGAGAGCCAAATCGGCGCTGGGAATCCCGCTGTTTGCAAGTTTAAACTGTGTGTACCAGGAAACGTGGCTCGAATATGCAAAAGAGATTTCAAAGACCGGGGTCGATGGGCTTGAGATCAATTTCTTCGCAGTTCCCAAAGACTTGCAAAGCGACGGTAGCCTCATCGAAGATATGCGTGTCAACATATTAAGGGAGATCAAGCGTGCGGTCAATATCCCTGTTAGTGTCAAGCTTAGTTTCTTTTATACCAATCCGTTGAACATGGTCTTTAAACTTGCCGATGCGGGCGCCGATGCATTTATTTTGTTCAACCGGCTCTTTGAACCCGAAATAGACATCGAGAGCCAGACCCATGTATCCACCATCCGCTTAAGCAACGAGGGGGATTATCGTTTATCGTTGCGTTACATCGGCATGCTCTATAAAAATATCAAGCCCAGTCTTTGTGGAAGCTCCGGCGTCTACCATGGCAGTGACGTCGTCAAACTGATGCTTGCTGGAGCCGATACCGTCCAGGTGGTGAGTGCATTATTCAAGCACAAACCCGAACACATCAAGACGATGCTGGAAGATGTCAACAACTGGATGGAGCGTAAAAACTATGCTACCATTGATGAATTCAAAGGTAAACTTGCAAAGGTCAATACCAAAGACCCGTTTGTTTACAAGAGGGCCCAATATATCGATATCATCCTTCGTTCTGAAGAGTTTCTAAGAGGAAATGCATTGGTTTAGTCAACACCCTGTTTGATCCGGAGAGGCTGTCTTTTTCAGGCAGCCTTTTTTTATGGCATCTTTCAGGGGGAGCGTGCCTTCTGCCGGCCTTTTATGCAGCGATTCTGTTCCGGAAATTTTTTTTGATCTAAAACGCCAACTCTGTTCTTTTTATGCTAACTTTGCACGGGTAAGTTCGCGGGAAAGTAGTCTAATATTTATCAAATGAACCACATTACGCAAAAAGATATTGCCGATGCTTTAAATGTTTCGAGAATTACCGTTTCCAAGGCCCTGCGGAATCATCCCGATATTTCTGACCGGATGAAAAAGAAAGTGATGGATGCGGTCAAGGAAATGGGATACACTCCAAACCTGATTGCGACACAGTTGACAACCCGGAAGACCATGACCCTGGGGATTGTTGTTCCTGATCTTGAAAACAGTTTTTTCTCGTTTGCCATCGACAGTATCATTGATGCTGCCGCAGCCCGGAATTATCATGTCATTTTAACCGTTTCCAGGGAAAATGAACAAATTGAGCGGAAGAATATTGAGAATTTAATCGGGATGCGGGTGGATGGATTGTTGGTTTGCGTCTCACAATATTCCGCTGATCCTGAAATATTCGAATACATCAAAAAATTCAACACTCCCCTGGTC
>JAUZOX010000394.1 GCA_030706265.1 Bacteroidota bacterium
AGGTCAGAGCAACTCATCCCGTGGTGGAAGAAGACGGTATCAGACGGGATGGTGATCTCGGCTGAATCCATCGGATCCTTCGTTGTACCCGAAGCCATCAGGATCGGCAAAATAAAACAATAAGACAACTACGATTTTTATGAAGAACCGGTTCCTTTTGACTGGTACGAAGAGACCATACAGGTCGCAAAGGCATTAAAGATCCCCGTCGCAGGCGGAGAGCAGGAAGCCAGCCTGCACAATTTCAGATGGCTGATCGGAAACAATGCCCTCAGGGTGGTCCAACCCGATATGTTCTATTTTGGCGGAATGGTTCGCTCGATGAAGGTAGCCCGTATGGCAGCGATCTCCGGCAAACGTTGTACGCCACATATCACCGGCGACGGTTTCGGCTATGTCTACATGATGCATTTTGTTTCCGCCATTCCTAATGCTGGCCGCTATCATGAATTCAAATCTCTGAGCAAGGATCTTCCCTTTGACTGCAAAAGCTCATCGCTGGTGAGCGAGGACGGGATCGTGAAGGTTCCAACCGGACCAGGACTCGGCGTGGACATCGATCCCGACTACATCAAAAAGCATGAGGTGGTAAAGAGGTAATGAGGTGCAGGGGAAAGGAACGGCGTTGAGATCGGGGTTGCAGACAATGCCCCTCTCCCGTAAACGACAGCATCCGCCACCCGTTAATGCTGCAGGAACTTACATCCCATATAGTCGGTTGAAACTGAAATGCTGATCAGATCGGTGTAATCTATCATCACCTCTTCTTCGCTTGCATAGAAGCTGAAGTCGCTGCCTTTGACCATATTGGCCACGATTTTCAGATCTTCTTCAAACCTTTTGGCCCGGTCTTCGGCATCACTGAAGTCATATTCGCACCACCGGTAGGTTTCTGCCTTTTCACAAATATACTCTATTATCACAACCTCCCCCGCACGGGTAATTTGCAATAAGGGTTCCGGTGATATCTTCCTGTTAACCATAACAAATATTTGAATTTAAAACACTTTTATCCTTTAAACTGTTTTCGGGAAAGAGATGTATGCCATCAGGAATAGTCTGACGGCGGGATTATAAAGTTACTACATTTTATTAACTCCTCAGCAGAGTAAGGTGAATTTCCTGAAACGGTTTCTTTTTTTAAAGCAGAAATGCGCTCACCATACTTTTTCAAATAAAATATTCCCCGCATATTGATTATCATTTGATTGAACTTCCATACCTTTACTTATTCAATACTTTATTATGTCATTGCGAAAAGCAATATCATAACATTATCCCGGTGATTTACACCATTGTATAAAAGACGAAACCATGAATGCGATGCCTTTTGTGATCGGTGCTCTTGCTGTTTTGGCCTTGGCTTACCGGTTTTACTACAGTTTCATCTGCGCAAGAGTCCTGATGCTGAACGACGCACAAGTTATGCCATCGAGCAGGTTGTTTGACAATCAAAACTATTACCCGATGCCGAAATGGATCTTATTTGGACATCATTTTGCGGCCATAGCGGGTGCCGGACCTTTGGTGGGTCCGGTGCTGGCAGCACAGTTCGGCTTCATGCCGGGCTTTGTCTGGATGCTGGTGGGAGCAGTTTTGGCCGGAGCCGTTCATGATGTGGTGATCCTAACGGCTTCATCACGACACGATGGTATGTCTCTTGCCGAGATTGCCAAGAAAGAGATCAGCAAATTCAGCGGTGGAGTTGCCTCAATAACGGTATTTATTATTTTGATCGTCGCCTTGGCCGGACTCGGCGTGGTGGTGGTCAATGCACTTGCCGAAAGCTCCTGGGGCACCTTTACCATTGCCGCAACCATTCCCATCGCCATATTCATGGGCCTGTGGATGTTCGTATTCAGGAAAGGGAAGACGGTGGAAGCCACTATCATCGGGATTATGCTGTTGTCGTCAGCCGTTATCTTCGGGAAATACATACCCGGATCCCCATTTGCATCCTGGTTTACCTTCGACAAAAAGACCCTGACCATCTTACTGGCCATATATGGGCTCTGCGCTTCGATACTGCCTGTCTGGCTGTTGCTCTCCCCCCGTGATTACCTGAGCTCAATCATGAAACTGGGGGTTGTGGCCATGTTAGCCTTGGGCATCATGATTGTAGCGCCATCCATCAAGATGCCCAACTTCACCCCTTTCGTCCATGGAGGAGGACCGGTCATCCCGGGGACCTTGTTTCCATACCTCTTCATCACCATTGCCTGTGGAGCCATCTCCGGTTTTCATGCACTGGTGAGTTCGGGCACGACACCCAAGATGCTGATGAAGGAATCGCACATCAAACCCATTGCAGTCGGATCAATGCTGGCAGAGGCCATGGTAAGCATACTGGCGCTGATTGCTGCCACCAGCCTTTTCCCCCTTGACTATTTTCAGATCAACGTCAGCCCGGATAAGTTCAGGGAGATATTACCCCAGCTGCATGCATTGGGATTTTCACAAAGCAACATTACGCAACTCTCGGCTGAAGTAGGCGAAAAGATAACAGGCCGGCCGGGTGGCGCCGTATCACTGGCGGTCGGGATGGCCCAGATCTTCTCGAGTATACCCGGTTTAGCAAACCTGATGTCATACTGGTATCATTTTGCCATCATGTTTGAAGCCCTGTTTATCCTCACGACCGTTGATGCCGGTACCCGTATCGCCCGGTTCATACTGCAGGAGGTGCTTGGAAAAGCCTACAAGCCTTTTGGACAGACCAACTGGCTCACCGGAAATATCATCACCAGTCTGGTTGTGGTCTTTGCCTGGGGATATTTTATCTATACCGGAAGCGTCGCCACCATATGGCCCATGTTTGGAGTAGCCAACCAGTTGCTGGCCACATTGGCTTTGGCCATCGGAACATCCTATATCATCAATCGCGGAATGATACGGTATAGCTGGATTACCATTACCCCCATGGCTTTTGTGGGCGTTACCACAGTTACGGGCGGTGTAACAAACCTGATCAATATTTACATTCCGCAGATGCTGGCCGTGAAGACCGCAGTGCAAGGCACTATTAACTCCTTGCTGACTATCATCATACTGACGTGTGTGCTGCTGATCATTGGCGAAGCAATCCCCCAATGGATCAAAGCCTATAAGCTTAAACCGGCCCCGGTTAAAATAAAAAGCCAGGGTCCAATCCATTTTCCAAAAGAAGATATTTAGTTGTTGTTACTGGCCAGTTCTGATTTTAAGGGAAGGGTAAAGTTGAATACCGAACCTTTCCCCACCTCACTTTCTACCCATATTTTACCGCCATGCTTTTCAACAAATTCCTTGCTGATGATCAGCCCCATTCCAGTTCCGGGTTCGTTCTGTGTCCCCGGGGTCGAGATGTTTTTGTCGATCCTGAACAGTTTTTCAAGTGAAGACTTTGGAATTCCGACGCCGGTATCTTTAACCGAAACCACGACCTGATCCTGTTCCTTCCGGGCGGCTATGTTAACACTCCCACCTGCTGAAGTGAATTTCAGGGCATTGGAAACCAGATTCCGGATAAGGGTACTGAGCATACCATTGTCGGCATAGACCATCATTCCGGATGTCAGATCCTTTTTGATATTGATATTTTTTTGCACTGCCATGTCATGGAACAAAAGGACCGTTTCATCGATAAGGTTACCCAGATTGAGGTACTTGGGAGTATAATTCAACTGCCCGGTTTGTGAACGTGCCCATTGCATGAGAT
>JAUZOX010000395.1 GCA_030706265.1 Bacteroidota bacterium
TAGAACTGCATTTTTATTTTCAGGACTATAATTGATGTGCACTAAAATATATTTGGCTTTCAATATAGAATCAATTTTGGGATTGGCATGTTCAAAAGCATTTAAACGCACACACCAAACACACCAGTTTCCACCAATTTGCAACACGACGTGTTTATTCTCTTTCGAGGCTTTGGCAACTGCTTCTTTGACCTGAATTTCGGCATTCGCCTTCGGATCATAAATTTGGACTTTCTCTTGAGCATAAGTTGTGATTGGCATTATGGCTGTCATGGCCAATATGACTAAATAGATTGTTTTCATTTGTAAATAATTTGATTAAATTGGTCGTATGGAACTCGCACGTAAGATTTTAATCGGTGTTTATGTTTCCAAACATGCTCGTTTCATAATAATTAATCTGTAATAAATCGATCATATGGAACTGCGTGAAAGGTCTTTAACGATATTTATTTTCAAATATGCTGAATACCGTTTTTGATATTGTTGGCTAAATTACTTTATTTTTAATTTGCTCCTCTTGTTATTGGAATAATTAATAATTTCATACGAAAATAATTTGATTAAATAGGTCGTATGGAACTCGCATGGATAATTTTTATCGGTGTTTGGATACTCAATCATGTTTGTTTCATAAATGAAACAAAATGGATTAAAAATTTGTTGAATATCATAATTCGTAATAGTTATATAACACTAAATGAATAATATAAAATGAATTTGCACCCAAATAAACAACAAGAAGACTTGTTTTTTCATGATGATCCGGTCTTAAAACCCTATAGTTCAGTTATCCGGGCTCGAAAAGAACGATATTTAAATGCCTTAGATGAGATAAATTCGGAATACGGATCCTTATTGTCATTTGCGCAATTACATACTTATCTGGGTTTTCATTATGATCGGCAAAATTTGGGGTGGATATACCGGGAATGGGCTCCTAATGCAAAAGCGCTTTACCTGATTGGTGATTTCAACAATTGGAACCGCCGCTCACATCCAATGCGTCTCAATGCAAAAGGGTATTGGGAAATATTTCTGGCAGACCTGGATTATGCAACAACATTTACTCATGGTTCCAAAGTAAAAGTTACAGTCATTGCCAGAAATGGTGAATTTGACCGGATTCCCTTATTCATTCGCAGGGTAGTTCAAAACGAACAGAATAAGGATTTTAGCGGTCAGGTCTGGTTCGATCGTGATTTCGACTGGGGAGACGATGCAACCTTTACCCCCTCTACCCCACTGCTGATTTATGAAGCGCATGTTGGAATGGCTCAGGAAACACCCGGTACCGGATCGTACAATGATTTCACACATAATGTGCTGCCAAGGATAAAAGCCGATGGATATACGGCAATACAGCTAATGGCTATACAAGAGCATCCCTACTATGGCTCATTTGGTTATCACGTTTCCAACTTTTTTGCCGCGTCGTCACGTTTTGGTACACCCGAAGATTTGAAACTTTTGATCAAAACAGCCCACAGTCTTGGGCTTTTGGTCATAATGGATATTGTTCATTCTCATTCTGTTAAAAATATCAATGAAGGCATCAACTGTTTTGATGGTACTGTTGAACAGTTTTTCCATGCAGGCGACAGAGGAAACCATCCTTATTGGGATTCCAAGGTATTTGATTATGGGAAGCTGAACGTTCAACGCTTCTTGCTTTCAAATATCAGTTTTTGGTTAGACGAATTCCATTTCGATGGTTTCAGGTTTGATGGCATAGGGTCAATGTTGTATAAGCATCATGCCTACACAGAATTTGACTCTATTGTAAAATATTTTGATAAAACCGTTGATAATGAGGCTATAGAATATTTGCAACTAGCCAATACACTTGTCCATCAGATTAAACCCTCCACGATAACCATTGCAGAAGATGTAAGTGGAATGCCTGGTTTAACCGGCCCTGCCGAACAAGGTGGGCTCGGATTTAATTACCGGCTCGGAATGGGAATTCCTGATTTCTGGATTAAACTGCTGAAGGAAAGTAAAGATGAGGACTGGAACATGCAATTTATTTGGTCAACATTGAATCAGCGTATACCTGGTGTTCCGACCATTTCTTATGCTGAATCGCATGATCAGGCATTAGTGGGCGATAAGACACTGGCTTTTAGACTGATGGATAAATCGATGTACACCAGGATGATGAAGAGTGACCACGATATAATCATTGACCGGGGTATTGCTCTTCATAAAATGATCAGATTGTTAACCTTGGCTGTTGGAGGTAATGCATATCTTAACTTCATGGGGAATGAATTTGGTCACCCTGAATGGATTGATTTTCCTCGTGAGGGCAATAACTGGAGTTATCAATACGCACGTCGGCAATGGTCCCTTTCTGATAATCCGGATTTAAAATACGAATTCTTGCTTCGTTTTGATAATTCAATGATTAAGCTATGTACTGAAAAACACTTGCTTGATTATGAATTTTCAAAACTTTTAAATCTGGATGAACAAAACAAGACCCTTGTTTTTGAAAGGGATCATTTCATTTTCGTTTTTAATTTTCATATTTCAAACAGTATTCCGGGCTATGAATTTCCGGTTACTGAGATGGGGGATTATCGGATTGTCCTTAATAGTGATGATTTGCGTTTTGGTGGTTTTGGGCGTATTGACCCTGCGGTTTCGTACCTGTCACATTATTCAATGGATAAGGATCAATACATGCTCTCTGTCTACAACATTAATCGAGCAGTACTCGTTTTTCAAAAAATTTAAATGAAAAGGATTGATCAAATTCAATTTGAAATTTTATTCCGGATTGTCTTTGATCATCGTCAAAACCATCTTAAACCGTTCTGTGGCAGTGACGGCATGCGGTATGTTAGCAGGCATAATAATTGATTGTCCTGCTTTTAAGGCGTAAGGAACCGAATTGATCTTCACCTCTGCTTCCCCATCAATAATCAGGATCAAAGCAGCAAAGGGTGCGGTATGTTCGCTAAGTAATTGGCCCTTGTCAAATGCAAAAAGGGTAATATTTCCGCTTTTCCGTTGTAAGATCTGTCGACTTACAATGCTTCCCTGGGCATAATCGATGATACCTGAATAGGAAAATACTTCTGAATGGTTGAATTCGTTGATCATGGCACAATTAAAAATGAGTGAATATATTTGATAATCAAACTTACATAATAAATCGATTCATACACACACCGAATAAAAATCAACACCGCCGCCAAAAGATATTATTGAAGCCAAACCCGAAGGCCATTGTGCCGCCCCTGCATGCGTGTGGCAATGACCGGAAAACAGCCTCTGATTACCCCAATAGCCTCCCGCTATATTCTTTTAATTCAGGTAATATTTGGGGCAGGCTGGTATTTGATGGGTAGCAACTCCCTGTTTCGTAAGTAAACACTCCCTCCCCCGGGAACCAGTGAATAGTATGATTTTACTAGCAAAACACTTGTCAAATACCAGTTAGAGGAGAATTAAAGGAGAATAAAAGGGGAAAAGTATTCTGATGATATGTCAGTTTACAAATGTACATTATTTTTAAGAATCCGTTTATACGATTAAGGGTAAATGGATTTGCAGACAAAGATAATATTTTTATTGTAATTTGAATCAATTCTAAATAATTTAGTTGTAATTTTGCGAAAAAGAATTGAACAATGTTGTCAAAGAATAGCTTTTGTTGTTGTACTATTGATTTCCTAATGAAGGAA
>JAUZOX010000396.1 GCA_030706265.1 Bacteroidota bacterium
AATCAAAGTACAGTCTCTGGTAGAACAAGGCGCAGGTATACGTGCGTATGCCTCAGATGATGAGTATCGGAAAGCCGGTGCTGAAGTGGTAAGCCGAAATGAGATTTACGAAAAGGCAGAAGTTGTACTTACCATTCACACTCCCGAATCCGAATACGAGAAATTAAAATCGGAACAAGTGCTGATCTCCGTCATTAACCCATTGATGAATACGACCCAGGTAAGTCAATTGACCGCAATGGGTAAAACCGTTTTCAGCCTTGATATCATTCCGCGTTCGACACGTGCACAGGCAATGGACATCCTCTCTTCGATGGCAACCATCTCGGGTTATAAGGCAGTATTGGATGCTGCAGGCTTACTACCCCACTTTTTCCCGATGTTCATGACTGCAGCTGGAACCATTAAACCAGCTAAAGTGCTTATCCTGGGCGCCGGTGTCGCAGGACTTCAGGCAATTGCAACATCACGCAAGCTTGGAGCTGTCGTTGAGGTATTCGATGTCCGTTCGGCAGTCCGCGACGAGGTAAAAAGTCTCGGTGGAAAATTTATTGAAGTTGAAGGCGCACGCGAAGACGCTGCAGCCGGTGGCTATGCCGTTGAACAGACTGAAGACTTCAAACAAAAACAACGTCAGCTCATCCATGACCATGCCGTAAAATCGGATATCATCATTTGCACGGCTCAGATTCCGGGAAAGAAAGCACCCGTGTTATTGCAAAAGGAAACGGTTGAAAACATGCGTGCAGGTTCCGTCGTCATCGACCTTGCCGCTTCAACGGGTGGTAACTGCGAAGTTACACAAGACGGAAAAACAATCATCCACAATGGAGTAAAAGTCGTTGGAAAATCAGACTATCCCTCCGACCTTCCCAGTGATGCAAGCAAGATGTTTGGTAAAAATGTGATCAATTTCGCCAAGTTGCTTATCACCAAGGAAGGTGCTCTCAACGTCGACTTCAACGACGACATTGTAAAAGGAACTTGTGTTTGCCATGCCGGCGAGATCATGAGCGACCGTATCAAATCAATCATCCAAAACAAATAATCCATGGAAGAAACATTGCAATTTATATATCTGCATAAAGAGGCCATCTTCATCGTGGCGCTCTCAATTTTGCTGGGTATCGAGGTCATTTCACACGTTCCTGCGATACTTCACACGCCTCTTATGTCGGGCGCAAATGCCATACATGGTGTGGTAATCATAGGTGCTATTATCGTGATGGGGCATGCTACAACAACGGGTTCCATGATTCTGGGATTTCTGGCCGTAGTGCTTGGAACTTTAAACGTCGTAGGGGGTTTTGTAGTTACCGATAGAATGTTAAACATGTTTAAGAAGAAACCGAAAAAGTAAGCAAATGAACCAAATTATCCAAACTTCTCAGTGTATTATAGGCGATTCAATTCTTGAGATCAGTTATATCATTGCTTCGCTGTTTTTTGTATTCGGTTTGAAAATGTTGAGCCACCCCGATAAGGCAAGACGAGGAAATCTCATCTCGGCTTTTGGTATGGGATTGGCAATTGTGACGACCATTACCCTTCATAAAATGAATGGCGAACCCATTGGCAATATTCCTCTCATCCTTATTGCAATTGCAATCGGAACCGTGATCGGCTGGACCATCGCATTAAAAGTTAAAATGACAGCTATGCCCCAGCTTGTTTCCCTGTTCAATGGAATGGGGGGTGCTGCTGCAGCCTTAATTTCCCTGATGGAATTTCCCCATATCAAGCCTGAACTGATTGCCGAATATGGAATGGCAAATGGTCATGTGCTGGCCATTTTATTAGGTGTAATGATCGGTAGCGTTTCTTTTGCCGGAAGTATGATCGCTTTTGGAAAGCTTGACGGACGTATCGGCGACATCCGGGCACCCTGGTTACGATATCTGAATATCGGACTGCTTGTATTTCTGTTGTGCATCATCGTCTTCATCATGGTTACCGGAACTTCAACCGAAGCGACGGCGCCGTATGTATATACCCTGTTTACCCTGGCCCTTGTTTACGGCGTATTCTTTGTAATGCCCATTGGGGGAGCCGACATGCCGGTTGTAATTTCCCTGTTAAACTCATTTACCGGGGTAGCTGCAGCCATGGGCGGTTTCCTTTATAACAACCAGGCCATGCTGACCGGTGGTATCCTTGTGGGCTCGGCCGGTACCATCCTTACCGTATTGATGTGTAATGCCATGAACCGTTCACTCACCAATGTTATCATAGGTGCTTTCGGCGGCCAGGCTGCATCGGTTGATAAGGTTGCCGGTGCTATCAAAGAAATCACCCTTTCCGATACGGCTGTACTGCTGAGCTATTCTCACAAAGTAGTCATTGTTCCGGGATACGGATTGGCTGTTGCCCAGGCTCAGCATCTATGCCATGAACTCGATAAGCTACTGGAGGACAAAGGTGTTGAAGTACTTTACGCCATTCACCCTGTTGCAGGCCGTATGCCCGGCCATATGAATGTTTTGTTGGCTGAAGCAGACGTACCTTATGAGAAACTCATCGAAATGGATGAGATCAATCCCGATCTTCCAAATACAGACGTGGTCATTATCATCGGAGCAAATGACGTAGTAAATCCTGCCGCAGAAGATGATCCGGGCAGTCCGATTTACGGCATGCCGATCATCAAGGCTTATGAAGCTAAGAATGTCGTTGTAATGAAACGTGGTATGGGTAAAGGTTATGCAGCCATCGAAAATCATCTGTTCTATAATGACAAGACCCGTATGCTGTTTGGTGATGCCAAGGCAACATTACAGAAATTGGTTTCAGAAGTAAAAAGCCTGTAAATCACTTAAAAATAGTTCACTCAAAAAGCTCCATTTATCAATGGGGCTTTTTTTTAAGTTCATTCCCCGTTAACAATTCACCATGATGAAACAGTTTTTACCCTTTTTTCTGTTATTGCTTTCCAGCGTCAGCTTTGCCCAAACCAGTAAATACGGCACCTTTTATGATCAACGCAAGTCGCTTTTCGAAATCCTGCCGGACACAAAAAACGAAATCATTTTTCTGGGAAACAGCATAACCAATTTTTGCGAGTGGGGGGAATTGTTCCAAAATCCCCATGTTAAAAACAGAGGCATCAGCGGAGATGTAACCCAGGGAGTTCTTGACCGTCTCGATGAGGTCACACGCGCAAAACCGGCTAAAGTTTTTCTCCTGATCGGAATCAATGACCTATCCAGAAATATCCCTAAGGACACGGTATTATTGAATATTACGAAGATCGCGGATAACATCCATCATGCCTCACCAAAGACCCGGATTTACCTACAAAGCATCCTGCCCGTCAATGACCGGTTTGGTTTATTTCCAAATCACACCAACAAGACGGCTGAAATAAAATGGATTAATGAAAATCTGGTCAGTCTTTGTAAGGATAAAGGGTACACATTTGTCGATCTGTATTCGCATTTCAAAAACAGCAACGATGACAAGATGAATCCGGAATATACCAATGACGGACTTCACCTTTTAGGAAAGGGTTATCTGTTATGGGCGAATATCATAAAACCCTTACTGTAAACCATGGTTAAAAATTGCTCTTTATAAAAGTTATTTTAACATTCCATTAACTTTAGATCATTTTTGTAAAAGCAATAATAATTTGTAGATTTGCTTGCACAACAATCAATTGCATTTATTTTTATTTAAAAGCATACAGGGAAAAGC
>JAUZOX010000397.1 GCA_030706265.1 Bacteroidota bacterium
CATGGTCGATGGTACATCCTCCGTAGACAATTTCGTCCTTGCCATCGCCGTCAACATCGCCGACACACACCGAATGGCAGCCTTGTCCCATATAACCGCTGTTGCCTCTGTCGTTGCTGTCGAAGGCCCATTGTTTCGTGATCTTTTTTCCATCCCAGTTGTAAGCTGCCAGGTATGCCCTGGTATAGTAGCCGCGGCACATCACAAAACTGGGCGTTTTGCCGTTGAGGTAAGCCACGCAGGCCAGGAAACGATCAACCCGGTTGCCTCTCGGATCGCCCCATGCTGCGTCATCCCCGCGGGGTGGATCGTAATTGACGGTTTGGAGTTCTTTTCCGTCCTCCCCTCTGAAGATGGTGAGGTATTCAGGTCCTTTGAGGATAAATCCGTTTTGATTGCGGTAATCGGCATTGTTGTCCGTACCGGATGCTGCTCCGGTCAGGTAATGACCCAGCCCGTCCTTTGTGCCGGGAGCCGTTTTACAAACAATTTCTGCTTTGCCATCGCCATCGAAATCGTAAACCAGAAACTGGGTATAGTGTGCCCCTGCCCGAATGTTTTTGCCCAGATCAATTCTCCAAAGACGCGTGCCGGAGAGGGTGTAGGCGTCCAGGTAAACGTTTCCGGTATAACCACGCTGTGAATTATCCTTTGAATTGGTGGGATCCCATTTTACAATGATTTCATATTGTCCATCACCATTCACATCACCCACGCTGCAATCATTGGGACGATAGGCACATTTTGTGCTGTCGGGCATCATCATTCCGGCAGGAATTTGAAGCGGGATGACCTTGTAGAAATCGGCCCATGGCTTCACGGCAGGTGAGGCAGGTTGTTCTTTGCCATCCATCACGGCCTTTACATAATAACTGGAATTGAGGGTCCCCGTTTGATCGATGTAGTTTGAAGCTTCACCTTTTGAAACTGAAGCGATCTTCTTTCCATCCCGATAAAGGTTGTAACTTGTAGTTGTAAATTCGGTTCCCAGAACTCTCCAACTCAGGAAAACGCCACTACTATCCTTGACTGCCACCAAGCCACGGTCAAGTTTTTCCATTTGTCTTTGACCGAATATATGACCAGTCATAAGCAACAAAAAAGAGAGGAAACAAATTGTAATTCTTTTAGTCATTTTTTTAGTGTTTAACGGTTTTAATTTTTGACAATGTCCATTAGATGATAAAAGAGAAGTGAAGCAAAACTAGTGTACTTTGTACACATTAAATGCTAAAGTTTTGTTAATAAAAAAATTACCGATGTTTATATTGGATGCGTGGAAATCCTAAGGTCAAATCATTATATCGAATTTATTTTGAACCGAACATGCTTGAAAACAGAATCACCGATGACCTCTTTCATGCGAGTTCTGGGTAACCGATTTATTACAAATTATTTACGCCTTAAAAGATTATTTGGATATGCATATTTATTAATTTTATGGTTCAAACAAATCCAGGTAGGGGGAGAGTAGTCGTCTCTATTTTTTAATGAACTGAATAACAGGATGTATTAATATACGAATCTAAAAAAAAGATAAAAATGAAAAGAGTGACAGGAATCGGTGGGGTCTTTTTTAAGTGTAAGGATCCCGATAAAATGAAGGAATGGTACAATATTCATTTAGGGCTGGTCAACGACGAATACGGGACCAGCTTTGAATGGCGGCAGTGCGATGATGTTTCAAAGAAAGGATTTACGATTTGGAGCCCTTTTACGGACAAGACCAAATACTTTGAACCTTCAACAAAGGAATTCATGATCAATTACAGGGTTGAGAACCTGGAGGAACTGGTGGAACAACTCAAAAAAGAGGGCGTCAGGATTGTCGATGACATTGAGTGTTTTGAATATGGCAAGTTTGTTCACATCATGGATCCCGAAGGAAATAAGATTGAGCTTTGGGAACCCGATGACAGTGAGTATGATGACATTGTTACTGGAAAGACAAAATAGCTCCGGGCATTGATTCCCTTGCAATAGTTGAGCATTATTTGTAAATTTATAGTCTGTTTTTGGAGTTCATCATAAATTAAAAAAGGAGGTTAACATGACTTCGCAGGAAGAAACCACTGATGTATGTTGTCCGAAGTTTGATCCTATCCCCTGGGATGACAAGACATTTGAAATGGAGAATAAAAAATTCATCAAAGAGCATGTCTTTACCCTGTTTTATATGCCCGTAAATTTTGGGGCCGTAATGAAACGGCTCTATAAGAGATTTACATCGGCAGGTGAGAAAATGCCGGATACCCTTTGCCTTTCAGATCATACTTCACTTTGGAACATGGATATCTATCTTCCGGTTGAAAAGGAAATTCCTGACATCGAAAATACTAAGTTAACCGGTAAGTTTTACAGTAAGGTTTTTGAAGGCCCTTACAAGGATAGCGGAAAATGGATGAAAGAAATGGAGGGCATCATGAAGTCGAAAGGAATGACGAGCATGAAAAACTATGTTTGGTATACCACCTGTCCGAAATGTGCCAAAAAGTATGGAAAGAATTATGTTGCCATGATTAACCAGATCGGGTAAGGTTTTAGAAAGGGTTTAAAAAGCAGATAATTTAAAAAGGCTTTGTGTTGTTGTTTCCCCGATGGCACAAAGCCTTTTGCATTGTGACCGGTGTTAGGCAATTTATTTGTGAATGAAACGAGCATGTTTCGAAAACACAAACAACAATGAACCGAGCATTTATGCGAGCTCTATACTCCATGCCATACATGGTTCAGGTTTAGGCGCAAGCCGTAACCTGGACCATGTATGGCAGATATTTTCCCCTTTTTATCAATTGCAAACTAAGTCTATTTTTAGTCCGGGTTACCGCTGCACCCCGTACGTCATTGCGGGCTTGACTGTCGAAACCGTAACCCGGAGTGGAAGGGTTTGTTTAATCCCCAATCCTTATAAAAATCCTTAATCGCATATTTGGTCCAAGTTACGGCTATCGCCTAAACTTGAACCAAATATGCTTACGCCTAAACCTAGACCAGGAATGCATTTATGCGAGTTCCATAAGACCTATTTATTAAAATTTTTTACTAATGAAAAATGTTGCATTGAAATGAACACCCGGCATCATCCTTTGGTTTTATGAACGGAACCAGCCCTAAATAATGACAGGCCTGATTCCGGTTACTGATCACTGATTTCTCATTACTTTAAAAATATATACCCATGACAGTTCAGGAGCGAACGATAAGAAAAGCCCGTAAGGCCGAACTTATTATTATCCGTGATTTTAATGCCACTAAAGATCAATTATTCAGCGCTTTCTCAGAACCCCGGGAGTTGGAAAAGTGGTGGGGCCCCAAAGGATCCAGAATAAATGTTGTAAAATTTGAGTTTAAAACCGGTGGTTTTTTTCACTACATGATGGAGTTTGAGGGTCAGAAAATGTGGGGACGCTTTGTTTACGGTGAGATTCAAAAACCAAACTCACTGGAATTTATCAATTCGTTTTCGGATGAGAAGGGTGGAATAACACGTGCCCCCTTCAGTCAAACCTGGCCGCTTGAAATATTCAATAACTGGACATTATCAGAAGAAAATGGAAAAACTACTTTGACCCTGAGCGGTTATCCTATCAATGCTACGGAAGAAGAAATAAAAACCTTCCGTGAAAATGAACCTTCCCTGCGACAGGGGTTTGCCGGTACTTTTGATCAATTGGAC
>JAUZOX010000398.1 GCA_030706265.1 Bacteroidota bacterium
ACCGTGGTATATGTTGCCCCGGTGTTGTCTGCACCATAATCTCTCACTACATTATGGGTTTTTCCAAAAAGCAATGTTGTTTGCAATAAAAGTGCAGAGCATGCACAAATGAAACCGATACTTTTTTTTCTCATAGGTTCCTTGAATTACAAATTTTTCAAATTCTTCGTTTATTTTCGCTGATAAATCAATGAATAATTTTTACAACCCTCCCCGGATCAGAAAGATCTCCTTTGGTAGCAGCCATCAATCCAATTTTACGGATTAATTCTCCGGGGAGAATCAATTTATTGCCGGCAATCTTTAATTGGTTTGTGATGTTTACCGGTATCTCTCCGGCCAGGTCTTGTCCATAAATTTTTATCCCCTTCAGATTGATTTTAGCAGGAAATTCTAAAATCAATTCTTTATAGTCTCCGAAAACACCAACAGGAACCGTGAGTTCGGGTATTTTAACCGTCACGGTTTCTCTTTTTAACGAATATTTCCGCCCTAAACTGCGTCCTATTGTCACAACAGTGACAGCTCCGTTAGGATATCTTGATGCCAGTACAACCGGTTGATCTACAGAATGCAAGTTGCTGATCTGTGGCAAGGGCAAACCCCTGCTTACCCTTGCAGGAGTTGTAGCAGTAACGGTATCACCCACATGCCTCTTCACCCATGATTCATGCTCGCCCATAATCCAGTAATCCTTTAATTTCACTGAATCGACTTCATAAGGAACCGATCCAACGCCAAAAGGCCCGGCAATCCGGTGCCATCTTACTCCACGTGTTATTTCGTCCATGCGGCTTTTTAGATCGCGCCCAACTGCAGGGAAAACATTATCAGGGGCCCCGTTGGGGAATTTCCCGTTAAAAGGATGGCGCATGATTCCAATCGCACAACCTAAACCGGCTGCAATATAAGGCTCATCTTCACAATTGATGATTCCTAATGCCTCGCCCTGCGCTTTAAAACTCAGCAGATCTACAACACGCTGAATGGTCACAGGGAGTGAAATAATATTTTCAACATCATATGTTCTGTATACATCACTGAACTCAATAAATTTCTTTTCCATCGCATGTTCAATGATCAGATTCGGAGCATATTTTCGTCCCAGGTCTGTTACCATTTTGCGCCATTCTCCATTTTTCGATTGTTTTCCCCAATCAACTTTCCAGTAACTTAAACCGGAAATATTGGCTGCTTTTAACCGTTCAATCCAATAAGCTTTCGGATCAACCTTACCATAGACTGGTGCCTCCTGAGCACAAATCCATCCTCCGGCCCCTTTCCATCCCCGTGCTTTTATGGCTGTGACCAGCTTTTTCAAGCGTTCCACAGGAAGTCCTTTATAACCGGGGAAACGACTTGTATCCAGCTCTGCCGTCCCATAATATTCACTATTCTTGGATTTTACATTCTGAGGTATATCCCAGGCATCATCCATTACGAAATAAATATCCTTGCGTATTTTCGGAAACAATCCTACCCAGTTTTCATATTTGCCGGATCCGAAAATGTTATTTTGATTCATTGCTGATCGTAAATCGGTCAGATGACTTAGAACATATCCCTGAATATTCCACGTACAGAAATAGTCTGGTGCATTCCCGGGTGTTTTTGGAACCAATGAAACTTGTTTCACCGTTGACGTGTTCTTTTCCTTGGGTATTCCGGCAGTTGCAATTACAAAAAAGGGTATCAGAATTACAAGGTTTCTTAAAATTGAATTCATAATCCTTTGTTTTCTTTCGAAAAGGGTGTTCTGATTTCTCAAATTCATCATATTTGAATCGTTATTGTATGCTCATTGTCCCCAAGAAAAATATTTGAGTGGAAATTTCTGTTTGAGCTGTTTATAAAGCAGCTCAATTTGTCAACAAAACTTAAAAATGACAGTTCCCAAATCCGGACGCATCTCAAATAAGTTGGCTAAAAATTCAAACTCTCGTTTTAATTCTGGATAGCAAAACAGTATTTTCCTTAGTTTTAGTTTGCGCTTTGTGGTTTCATCATTGACTGTAACTTCTTTTATTTTATCCCCCAGAATATCAGAATGTATATATCCTTCTATTTCATTCTGACATACAGGCTCATACGCCGCATTATCTTCGATTCGGGTAACAAATCCGGTTTCATTATCACTCAACTTTTAGAAAGCTTTATAATCGTTGCACCCCTTATCAAACACGTAAATAGTGTTTGATTCCATCTTTAGTTTATTCAGTAAAACATGATCATGGATTGCATTATGGGTAAACCAAACGAACTTGGGAACGGTTTCTTCCACATTGATAATAGTATGCACTTTTATACTCCCTTTCTGTTTTCCATTTTTTTGTCCAACACATTTCATACGAAATTAATTTGGTTAAATCGGTCGTATGGAACTCGCATAAATGCTCGGTTCAAACAGGCTCGGTTCATAATATCCCTAAAAAGACTGATGAAAGTGCTGTCAAAGATTTCAATTCTCTTGTTAATAACATTTTTTATCCGGCTGTCCGAGATAAAGTGTCTATTTCAGCAGCAGTTTGTTGTAAATTAGGCCCAATACATTTGCATCTCATCTTTGATTGGCATCACCCAGTATGCTTTTCTTTGGAATGTGGACCAGTTAAAAAATGTTTGGTCTTACCTGATAATCCTAACATTACGCCTGACCCTTCACGCAAAGAGGAACATTTTGCAAATGAATATAATAGCATATTAATCAGGTGATCTTTTGTTTAAAACTTCTTCACATACTTTACTGAATTACAACATTTGGATGCTTTTGAAAATAATTGTCGGATCAATTAAAGATATCAGCTGTCCAAAAATGGGTTGATCCAAAAAATGTAGTTTTGCTCATTGTAGTTTTATGTTCGCAAAACAAATCTACAAATTAAAGAAGCTGGGTCTCGGTTCGGTTTCCTTTATATCTTTATTTTTTTATCGGACAACAATGTTTAAAAATAAGTAACTTTATCTAAATTACGATGTATTAAAAAAAGAACGGTCATGAATGCTCAACTCAAATCCACATTTATTTCCAACTGGAAAAAATATTTCCAGGACGCACCCCTACCCATCGCTGCGTTCTTCGGCGATGAGCTAATCGATGTTGAACCTGCAAAAAAATTCAAAAATCATCATTGTTTTATGGCTGATCTGATGCGGGTACAGAAGGGGCAGTCATTGGCTTTTAATGCTGAGAATATCGTCTGTGGTGGTGGGAAGCGGTTCTGTGGGTTTGCCGAAGAAATCAGGCCGGGTTTTGAGTTTTTTCTGTCGTATGGGATACCCGGAAAAATGGAAGGGGAACGTTATAAAAAGGATCCGGAAACGGTTCTGGAACTAACGAAAAACAACCCGGGCTTTGCAGCACCGGCCAAATGGCTTATCGTCAAACCTTTTGAGAAACTGGAAACTGCTGATGAACCTGAAGTGATCATTTTCTTTGCTTCTCCCGATATCCTTTCAGGATTATTTACGCTTGCCAATTATGATCGGGCCGATCTCTATGGCGTAAAAGCTCCTTTTAGTGCCGGGTGTGGTTCTGTAATTCAATATGCCTTGCTGGAAAATAACAGCGAGAAACCTGATTGCATTTTGGGCATGTTCGACTCTTCGGCCCGCCCTTATATTAAAGCAGAATTGCTTTCGTTTGCCATTCCCAACAAACGTTTCGCAACGCTTGTC
>JAUZOX010000399.1 GCA_030706265.1 Bacteroidota bacterium
CAAGGCACTCAAGATAACCAACGAAAAACTGGCTAAGACGCAAGAGGCACTTCTGACATCAGAAAAAATTGCCCGTGGCGAACAGATGCTCGCCAAAGAGGCTTCTGAAACAGTCTCGGCAATGTTACAGAAGATCCCTTCCGGCGTTGTAATTGCAGATGACAAACTCAAGATCATCGAATCGAATAAAAGCTTTATTGAACTTCTGGGAGATGACGCCAAAGATATCAATGAAATCATCCCGGGGCTGGTGGGCGCAGATCTGAAGACTTTGCTACCCTATCAGTTTTACAATCTGTTTTCCTTTGTTTTTCAAACCGGCGAGGACGTAGTCAACCGTGATGTCCATTATGAAGACACGGTATTGAGCGTATCAATCTTTCCTATCAGGAAGGGGAAGATTGTTGGTGCCATCGTCCGGGATATCGCAGCACCCGAAGTTCAGAAAGAAGAGGTGATCAGTCGTGTAAGTGAAGTGATCAACGAGAACATGCAAATGGTTCAACAGATCGCTTTTCTGTTGGGCGAAGGCGCTGCTAAGACGGAAAAGATGCTGAACACGGTCATTGAGAGCCATAAGACCAAGAAAAAAGAAGACTGAGGAAACGATGGATACAAAGTTCCACATTGAAGTCAATTGTCAGCAAAAGTTTTATGACGGGGAACGTATCTGCGGAGATGTGTTCCTTTCAAGCCGTATCAAGGAAGAAAACCGCGTAGTGGTGGTCCTTTCAGACGGGATGGGCCATGGCGTTAAGGCCAATGTTCTGGCAACGCTCACGGCAACAATGGCCCTTAACTTTACTATCGAGCACAAGGAAATTGAGCGAACGGCCGAGATTATCATGAATACCTTGCCCGTATGCAGTGACAGGCACATCAGTTATTCCACCTTCACCATCGTGGATATTGAGATTGACGGAATGGTCCATATCATGGAATACGATAATCCCAGTTGCATTGTCGTCAGAGGACAACACATCTTTACCCCGAACTGGAAAACGATCACCATGCAGAGCGAATTGAATAAAAACAAGCAATTGCGCACCTGCAGCTTTTACCCCCGCAAGGAAGACCGGATTATCGTCTTGAGTGACGGTGTTGCCCAATCCGGTATGGGTTCTGAAAAATACCCCTTCGGATGGGGTGTTGATTTGATCTCCGCTTATGTTGAGCTTCAGGTAAACAAAGATTCAGAAATATCGGCTCCCAAGTTGGCTTCCAAAGTCGTCAATATGGCACACGTAAACGATGCCTATCACAGCAAGGACGACACCAGCTGTGTGGTCATATATATGCGCGATCCACGCAAATTATTGATCTGCACCGGTCCTCCTTTCAACGAGGACAACGACAAACAATTAGGAGATACGGTCCGTTCCTTTTCAGGGAGTAAAATCATTTGCGGTGCCACAACCGGCGATATCATCGCCCGGGAAATGGGAGAAAAAATCACAGACAGTTTTGAATTTGAAGATCCTGAATTACCTCCCATCTCCTTTATGCCCGGCATTGATTTGATTACAGAGGGCATTCTTACATTAGGCAAAGTCAATGAAATCCTTAAAAGATATGACAATAACACCCGCTTGGGTAAAGGACCGGCAGATCAGATCGTAAAATTATTGCTTGAGAGTGACGAAATCACAATGGTCATCGGAACCCGTATCAATATTGCCCACCAGGACCCCAACCTCCCTATTGAATTGGAAATCAGACGGACTGTCGTAAAACGCATCGCCCGCCTGTTGGAAGAAAAATTTTTAAAAGAGGTGAACCTGACTTATCTATAGCATTTCAAATCGGCTTACCCGATGTGGAACCAGTATAAGGATGGTATTTAAGTAGTTTGTTTTGGGCCCATCAATAAGATGGGAACTTTCAAATACGTCTCCACATATCTGAAATAATAGTAAAGCTTTCGGTTCAGTTCAATTCCATAATCAACGGAAGCATCATAATCGATATAATTTTCAATGACCCTGGGGAAGTGGCCCGCCATAAAATGATAATTCCAGTCGATCACATACTGGATATTCCAGACATGGTAATATGCATCGGAGTGATCCTTTGCCGGACTGTAATTTTCTACAAACCAGGTTTCAAACATCGGGTCAAAGACAATCAACTCATATTCGGTACTGTCGCTGGCAGTCGCCTGCTTTGCTTGTGCTAAATGGACCATTCCCTTCTGCGAAGAACAGCCCCACATTACAACCAGCAAAAATCCAATGACACTCAACGTTTTCATTTTGCATGTTTTTAATACATCCAATATTATACATCAAATTAAGTGCCATTTGTTGTATTTTAGATATTTAATTAAATCAAGGAGTCATAACACCGGGATGATTTAAAATCGCCGAATCAAAAACGACTCATTACCTGGTGAAATCTAACAAATAAAAATATTTTACACACGTAAAATATTTTTTCCTCTTCTTGATTTACCATTTCAAATATGTGTACATTTGAAAGGCTTTGAAAAGTGGCATTTCTATCTCACAAAGAAACAATTCCTTACGATATAAAAAGCAGAAAAGTCATTGTTATAACGTTTCTTATTCAAAAGCAACAAAGTGGCTCAAAACCAAATACAAATAAGGTTCGTGGTGGTTTAATCCAATCTTAACGCAGTAAACATGAAGAAAATTCTTATCGTAGATGATGACAAGACGTTTAGGGTAATCTTAAAAGAAGTACTCATCAAAGAAAATTACACACCGATCGAAGCCAGTAATGGAGAAACCGGATTGGAATTGGTTAAGAGTGAACATCCCGACTTGGTAATTACCGACTTTCAGATGCCCGGTATGAGCGGGTTGGATTTGCTACAGGCTATCATCAAGTTAAAAACAGGAATTCCGGTGATCATGCTTACCGGTTTCAGCGACACCGAAAACATCATCAAAGCCATCCAGATGGGGGCTTTCGATTATCTTGAAAAACCAATTGTCCCTTCCGTTTTAAAATCATCGATCCGGGTTGCGCTCAACTCTGCAAATCTGAGCAGCAATCTTGAATCGGTTGTCAACAATACCATTTACGCTTCAAATATCTCAGAGGATAACATCCTGGTCGGTAACACCCCCCCCATGAAAGAGGTATTTAAAAAGATCGGGAGCATATCCCTGAACAAAGTCAATGTGTTGATCCTGGGCGAGACCGGCACCGGTAAGGAGCTGATAACCCGACTTATTCATTCAACAGGTATTACAAAAAATGAGCCTTTGGTCACGGTGAATTGCAGTGCCCTGGCAGAATCCCTGCTGGAGAGCGAGTTATTTGGTCACGTCAAGGGTTCTTTCACCGATGCAATCAGGGATAAGAAAGGCAAGTTTGAACTGGCCGGAGAAGGATCCATTCTGTTGGATGAGATATCCGAAATGTCAGTGAATACCCAGGTTAAACTGTTGCGGGTCATCCAGGAGCTGGAATTTGAAAAGGTGGGTGGCGAAGCGCCCATCCCTATGAAGGCACGTATCATAGCAGCTTCTAACCGGAATCTTGAAGAGTTGATCAAAGAAGGGAAATTCAGGGAAGATTTGTTTTACAGGCTCAAAGTCTTCACCATCAATATTCCCCCGTTGCGCGACCGGAAAGATGACATCGAAGGTCTGGTCATCCATTTTCTGCGGAAGCTTAACAAACGGTTTAACCG
>JAUZOX010000004.1 GCA_030706265.1 Bacteroidota bacterium
AAGAGTTTACAAAAAGACAACAACTCATAAAAGACGAAACTGTTCGCAAACGTGCTCATCATGTTATCAGTGAAAATGCAAGGGTATTGGGAGCCGTTGAAGCTTTGAAAAACAACCGTATTGCTGAATTCGGGCAACTGATGAATGCTTCTCATGATTCATTGCGCACAGATTATGAAGTTACCGGATTCGAACTGGATACGATTGTAAACGAAGCACGAAAAATAGATGGTGTGATTGGTGCCCGGATGACAGGTGCAGGATTTGGGGGCTGTGCAATTGCACTTGTCAAATCAGAAAACGTGGACGAATTCTGTAAAGTGGTCGGCAAAAACTATGAAGAAAAGACTTCTTTAAAACCGGATTTCTACATTGCAGAAATAGGAGACGGAGCAAGAAAACTCTAAAGAACATTTTAAAATAATGAAGGGCAGACCGGTAAAAAGGTCTGCCTTTTTTGTAATAGTGGCAGATATAATTTATTTTTATCATCGAAAATTGTATAATTTTAAGATTGTTTTTATGAGATGGCTGAAAGATTTTACCTACTTTTGCCACTGGAAATATAATTATTACCACTCACATGGACGAAGGACCTGATTTATCTCGAATAATTAACCAGCTATAGGAGAAAGGCCTTATCGTATCCTCCTATAGTTAAAAAGGAGGATGCATCATGACTGCAATCACCACATTTTATTTAAGCCGAATAATTGGTTTGAAGGTATTTGCCACAGACGGCCAATTCTTGGGTAAACTGATCGATTTACTCATTGAAACAGGTGCAGATGGTCAGTTTGTAGGAGAACCATATAGGCCAAGAGTTGTAGCTGCCCGTATCATTAAAAACGGCATTCAAACCAATCTTGATTTTAAACATTTTGCTGTCGATAAAACAAAGGGGCACTATTCTATATCTTGTAAAGAATCCCGGATTATTTCCGAAGAAGCGTCATTAGACTTTCTTTTGCTTAAAGCCAATGTCCTTGATAAACAAATCGTAGACCTGAATGGTCGAAAACTGGTCAGGGTCAATGATATCCGGCTTGTTGCTGTGCCTGACGGAACATATGCCGTTGCTGTTGACGTTGGAACAGAAGGATTATTAAGACGCATCGGCATCGTTAAGCCATTAAAAAAGTTTTTCTCACTTTTTAATATTGCTATTCCCTCCAAGTTTATACTTTGGGATGATGTGGAAGCCGTAGATTACTCCACCTATAATATCAAGCTGGGTACCACCTTTAAAAAACTCAATACGCTTCACCCTTCCGATTTGGCTGATATAATTGAAGAACTGGGTACGCATAGCCGTGCACACGTATTCAATAACCTCGATGAGGAAAAAGCTGCCGATGTGCTGGAAGAAATGGAACCCAAATCACAGGTCGACATGATTGAAAACATGCCAATTGAGAAGGCTGCTGATGTGCTGGAGAAAATGCCTGCCAATGAAGCTGCCGACATTTTGGATATGTTGGAAGAAGATAAGGCTGAACTGCTGCTTCGTGAAATGGAAACTGAAACATCTGAGGATGTCAGGGAATTGCTGGAGTATGAAGACAATGAAGTGGGAAGTTTGATGAATACCGACTTTTTGGCATTTTCGGAAACCGATACGGTAGAAAGAGTCTTGCAGGTCATCCGATCTGAAAAACCGGAAGTCGAGGTGTTATACAACATATTTATCATCAATGATTCCGGAAAGTTGGCAGCCTCCCTTTCTTTGCGCGACCTGGTCGTCTCGGAACCAACAGTGAAACTTGCTGACATCATGAATAAAAAACATGTCTATGTCCATGATATGGATCGACTGGATCGTTTGGCAGAGATTGTTTCAAAATATAACTTGTTGTCTGTTCCCGTAGTTGGAGCAGAAAATGAATTGTTGGGCATGGTTGTCATCGATGATATAGTAGAAGACCTTATGGGAAGAAGAAGAACAAAATAAAAGCATGGAGGAATTGTATGACAGGTATTAAATCATCCCATAAAAATATCTTTAGAAATATAGCCATTTTCTTTGCCATTTTAGGACCCGGCATCATTACAGGAAGTGTAGACAACGATGCAGGCGGTATTACAACTTATTCGGTAGCGGGTGCCCTCTATGGGTATAAACTCATCTGGACGTTAATTCCTGCTTTTATTGTGCTCATCATTATTCAGGAAATGAATGCACGCATGGGTATAGTTACCGGCAAAGGTCTTGCCGATCTAATCCGCGAAAATGCAGGTGTCAAGGTGACTTTTGTGATTTTTATTGGACTTCTTTTAGCGGATATTGGAAATACGACTACCGAATTTGCCGGAGTCGCCGGATCAATGGAAGTTTTTAGTGTGAGTAAATATATATCAGTCCCGATAGCGGGTTTCCTGGTTTGGATACTGGTTGTAAAGGGAACTTATAAAATTGCTGAGCGAATATTTCTGATATTCAGTGTGGCACTTTTGATGTATGTGGTTTCTGCAATCATGGGACAGCCGCATTGGAGTGAAATCGGCGCCTCCATCATCCGCCCCCATATGGAATACAACTCGGGGTATCTTGCTATGGTTCTTGGAATAATCGGAACAACCATTGCCCCCTGGATGCAATTTTATATGCAAAGTTCAGTGATTGAAAAGGGACTCAAGATGAAAGAATTCAAATTCACTCTGATCGACATTATTATCGGTTGTATTGCAACCGTTGCCGTTGCTTTCTTTATTATAGTCGCCTGTGCTGCTACTTTGCATGAAAAGGGAATACAGATCAATGAGGCCAAAGATGCTGCCCTCGCCCTTAAGCCTCTTGCCGGCAATCTTGCCTCAGCGGCATTTGCTTTTGGTCTTTTCATAGCATCGGTCTTTTCGGCTACTATCCTTCCATTGGCTACTGCCTTTTACGTCTGTGAGGCTTTTGGATTTGAAGCCGGCATTGATAAAAAGTGGGAAGAAGCCCCTGAGTTTTATGTGCTCTACACTGCAATACTCGTCATATCCTGCATTATCATTTTGATGCCTAATGCACCATTGATCAAGATAACCATTTGGTCTCAGGTGCTCAATGGAATGCTGTTGCCGGTGGTATTAATCTGCATGATACTGCTGGTCAATAACAAAAAGATAATGGGTGAACATATAAATAAACCCATTTATAATCTGATTGGTTGGATTACGGTTGCAATATTGATCGCGTTATCAGCATTGATGCTGTTGACACCGATATTTGGTTCATTCTAACAGATAAACCTGAGTAAATATCGTCTTTACTCAGGTTTTTTTATTTTTTTCCGAATAGGTCATTTGAGTTTATAAAAATCAGATCGCTTTATTGTCCTTAAAGTCGCAATAGGGCAATATGCATTCGGTATTCGTCCAAATAGGACCAAAGCAATATAATCATACATGAATAATTTGTTCTCAATCGGGCGTATGGAACTCACCTGAATGCTTGTTTCATATTTATGGATTAGGCAGTTTTCTTTACCAGAACTTTTATCTATCAAAGATGGTTTATAATACAGCCGAAACTCATCATGACAGATATAGCCAAAAGGTTTACTGAAAATCCTTTACTTCGACCTGCTGATTTGCAATCACGCCACCTTGGGTTGACCATCGATTGTCTTTTAAATCCGGGGGTGTTCAGATTTCAGCAAAAGGTCTGGTTGGTTGTCAGGGTCGCAGAGCGACCTGCTCAACAAGAAGGTGTCGTTTCATTTCCCGTTCTGGATCAGGCAGGTCAAATTAAAATTATTGAGATTGAAAAGGCAAATCCAAATCTCATTCTATCGGATTCGAGGTTATTGCGATTTGAAAATGCAGATTATTTAACCACGTTGTCTCACTTCCGTTTGCTGTGTAGCGATGATGGAGTCCACTTTTATGAAACCGAAGGTTATCCACCCATTGAAGGATCGGGGGCCTATGAAACATATGGGATAGAAGACTGCCGGGTGACACAAATTGGAAAAGAGTATTATCTGACCTACACGGCTGTATCTCAAAATGGAGTAGGAGTGGGTTTAATGATGACCGAAGATTGGATCCATTTTGATCGTAAACATCTGATTTTTCCTCCGCATAATAAGGACTGTGCACTCTTCAATGAGAAAATCGGACCGAAGTATTATGCCTTGCACAGGCCCGGTAGTCCTGTCATTGGCGGAAACTATATATGGGTTGCCGAATCACCCGATCTGATTCATTGGGGAAATCATCAATGTATTGCCATGACCCGGCACGGCAAATGGGACAGCGTGAGAATAGGCGCAGGTGGGGCACCAATCAGGACAAAGCAGGGATGGCTTGAAATATACCACGGGGCCGATGAGCAGGACAGGTACTGTCTTGGTGCATTACTGCTCGATTTGGAGAATCCGGGAATAGTGTTGGGCAGAACGGACGATCCGATCATGGAACCGGTCATGCAATATGAGCAACAAGGTTTCTTTGGCAATGTGGTTTTTACAAACGGACACATCGTTGATGGTGATCAAGTCACGATTTATTATGGGGCTTCCGATGAGTTTGTTTGTGCCGCCCGTTTTTCAATTGATGAAATCCTTAAACGGCTCATATGATTATTACCTGTATTTCCAATTACCCTTGCAAGTGGACTCACTGATCTCCAAGTGGAAAAATAAGTTTAAAGCTGATATTCCTGCCCATGTTATAAATGCCACTATGACCACTCCAGTTGATAGGATATTGTTCAAAGTATTTCAATCTGCTTAGGTGTGATTGATAAGCTGCATCAGTGATATTGTTACCTGCAATGTGAATATTGCATATGACCTTCCCCTTTTGATTTGAGGTGTGAATAATCCCGGTTTTTATTGATGCCAATATAGCCACTGGCATCCACTTCTTTGAAGGCGGTATACGCGGCCATTAATTTTATTTTTATAATTGGTCGCTTCTTTATTCGGCACTCTGCCACCCCATGCGATATCATTCCGGTTTCCATCGATGGAGCTTGATGCAGCAATCTGTATATTATTGCTCTGATATTCTGTATTAACTTTTTTAAAACAAGGGGGGTGTCTCTAAATTTCAGGACACCCCCTTTTCAATAGCAGAACACATTGTACTTCCCGGTTCAGCCTTAACGATCAGCTTAGTTATTCATGAAAATCTTCATGTCATCATCAACAGTCGTTATGCCTGCAATCCCGAAGTTCTCAACCAGCACCTTGGCGACATTGGGCGAAAGGAAAGCGGGAAGGGTGGGGCCTAAGTGGATATTCTTAACACCCAGATAAAGCAGTGCAAGTAAAACGATTACGGCTTTTTGCTCATACCAGGCAATGTTGTAAGCGATGGGTAAGTCGTTGATATCGTTGAGTCCGAATACTTCCTTCAGTTTCAGAGCGATCACAGCCAGTGAATAGCTGTCGTTGCACTGACCGGCATCCAGCACTCGTGGAATCCCATTGATGTCACCCAAAGGAAGTTTGTTATAACGATATTTTGCACAACCTGCTGTTAGAATAACGGTATTCTTTGGCAGCTTTTCTGCAAACTGGGTATAATAATCTCTGTCTTTCATCCTGCCGTCACAACCTGCCATTACAAAGAACTTACGGATTGCACCCGATTTTACCGCATCAACCACTTTATCCGCCAAAGCAAAAACCTGTTCGTGTGCAAAGCCGCCGATGATTTCCCCTGTTTCAATTTCTGTTGGCGGAGCAGTCTTTTTGGCGTGGGCTATGATTTCGCTGAAATCTTTTTTGGCTCCTTTTTCGCGAGCCGGGATGTGTTTTGCACCTTCCAGTCCGGCCGAGCCCGTGGTATAAATTCTGTCTTTATAGGTCGCATTTGCTAGAGGTGGTACGATGCAGTTTGTAGTAAACAGAACAGGACCATTAAAGGTCTCAAAATCCTGACGCTGGTGCCACCACGAGCTTCCGTAATTTCCGACAAAGTGTTTGTATTTCTTAAACTTTGGATAATAATTTGCAGGTAGCATCTCACTGTGGGTATAAACATCGACGCCTGTACCTTCGGTCTGCTCCAGCAATTCTTCCATGTCTTTCAAATCGTGGCCACTGATTAAGATCCCCGGATTCTTTCCAACACCCAAATTTACCTTAGTGATTTCAGGGTTACCATAAGCGGTCGTATTTGCCTTATCGAGCAAAGCCATCACCTGCACGCCATATTGTCCGCATTCAAGAACAAGCGCGACAAGTTCGCTGACACCTAATTTATCGTCGAGTGTGGCAAGTATCCCCCTTTGCATGAAAGAATAAACTGCCGTATCTTCAAACCCCAGGTTATAAGCATGCTCTGCATAAGCCGCCATCCCTTTTATTCCATACGTCAGTAATCCTCTGAGCGAACGAATGTCTTCATTTTCTGTAGTCAAGACACCTACCGTCAGTGCTTTTTGATCAAATTCTGCTTCTGTTGAAGCTCTCCATGTGACGACATCCGGGAGTTTTGCCGGGTCATTTATTAATCCGGCATTTTTTACTTCCTGTGCGATCTGATCTCTTAAGGTCAATCCCTTTTGGATTTTTGCAATGATTGCCTTGCGATCAAAATTGGCATTGGTAATGGTAACAAAAAGACCATCCATGACAAAATGGTTTACCGCGGCATTTTCGATACCTTTTTCACGGGCCTTCGTGCTATAATACGAAATCCCCTTCACCACGTAAACCAGTAGATCCTGCAGATTGGCTACATCGTCGGTTTTGCCGCAAACTCCTTTAACCGTACAGCCGGTGCCTTTGGCTGCTTCCTGGCATTGAAAACAAAACATGCTCATAATCTGGTTGATTTTAAAATGATTAGTAAATTTATTGATTGAATAAATGATTTTTTGGTTTTTTTTAAAATATCAGTATTGTTTGTATGAATTTGCGTACTCAAATATATGATTAAGCCAAAAATAATAAAAGAAGCAGTGTTCTTTAACGACTAATCATACAACATGTTCAAATATATTATTTTATGAATTCGGGTTTGAAGGAGAACATCAAAAAAGCATAGTTATTCGTGTTGTTTTTATCACCTCCTTTTACGACTTCCATTGTATTGGTTGCAAACATTTGAGAATACCCACATGTGCACGTCACATTTGCATTGACTCTATACACAAACTGGAAGTCGAGCTCTGTTCCTAATTTTTTTCCGAGTGTTTCTTTTTCGTCAGCCAGATTCGAGACCCTCGCATCCGCATAAAAAAGGTGAGTCGTGAAAATGGGTGAAAACCTGTTTTTAACATAATTAATGCTTAACGAGTAATCGTTCAGGCCTACATTATCAAGATGGTTACTGCAATAAAAATAATCCATCGTCCCGTTAATCCTGTGAGCTCCTCCAAATAAAGGATTAAATGATTGATTTGTTTTGAGTAAAGAAATATCTTTTGTGGAGGTACCTGAAAAATGTTCGGCTTTTGGAATTATGCTCCATTGCTTGTTTAATGAAACGGGGATGTCAAGACAGGCATAATTGGCATTTATCGTTCTGTTTGTGGGATCTTTTCCTGTCTGGAGATAAACCGCACCGTCAATGCCAATATGTTTGTCCTTATATGAATACTTGCCTCCGAATGTCTGGAAATAACGGATGTGGTGTTTTAAAATGCCGGGCGATATTGTTTGCAATTGTTCATTGCCAATATTGGCAAAAATCAGACTTACTCCATTTTCATTCCAGTCCTTGTGCATCCAAAATAATTGCATTGCCTTATAGTTGTTGGCCACCGTATATGCGCGGGTATCGGTTTGCTCTTTGTTCTGATTAAAGGCCAGCCCTAAATTTATCTTTAAAGTAGTATCCGGGTTCCATTTTAACAACGCCATATCATGACTGCGGCCCTGAATGCTCCATTCTCCATTTGAAAAGAGCCTGTTATCATCATAAACCAATTCCTGCCGTCCAATTTTGACAAATAACCGGTTGGCAATTCTCAATTCTGCCCATGCCTCGTGAAAAGATGAATTATTATCTGAGGCATTGGCGAGTGAATTGTCGCCCCATACACGCACATCCTGAAAAGATATGCCTACTGTGTAATTCTTGTCCTTGTATCCCAAGTTGATTCGTGTGCGTTGAGAAATGAAGGATGCTGCTTCTGTACTGTCTTTGTACAGGGCCTTATAACCGTGGCGGTATTCAAATCTTGGCCGTAGATCACCACTTAAAGTCAATTGCGCAAATGAAACTGAACAAATGAGTGACGCGAATAGAAGTAAAACTGTTTTTTTTAAGGTGGTAGATGTTGACTTCATAAGTTTCTATGTGTGATGATCAGTAAGGTGTTGTCTTTTCCGGCAATCAGGCTGTTCGAATTAAACCCATTCTTCAGTAATTATTTCACCTTGAATGTTAATGACAACTTGTTTTACCGGAACCTTTCTATCGGCACGTTGAAGTGCCATCTGGGCCATCCCCATCAAACCGCCGCAACAGGGAACCTCCATCATTACGACTGTCAATGTATTGATTCCGGATTCGGAAATCATCCTGGCAAGCTTTTCAACATAAACTTCTTTATTGGTGTCTAATTTGGGGCAAGCTATCGCAAGTGACTTCCCTTTTAAAAAATAGCTGTGAAAATTCCCCATCGAATAAGCCACACAGTCGGCTGATAATACGACATCGGCATTGCGGAAGTATGAAGCTGCCGGATTAACCAGATGTAGCTGTACAGGCCATTGTCTGAGTTCAGAGTGGGCTTCAACAGCCGTATCAACAGCAATGGCTGCGGCTGCGGCTTCAACTTTTTTCAAGTCGATGTTAAAATCGATCGTTCGGGAACCGGGACATCCTCCGCCACATCCCGCGCTGGTTGTTTGCTGAGCGGCCCGGGCTTGTTTGAGATTATCAAATGGGGAATGACCACCTGAAGGTTTCAGCGTAAAACCCTCCGGGCTCATATCAATATTATTTTCTTTGATGTATTCTATGGCCTGTTGAAGTAATTCACTTTCGTTGTGCTCTTTAAGGTGCTGCAAATGTGCCAGAACCGTATTCCTGCCATGTTTAACGATGGTTCCCATCACTTTCTTTTCATCATAAGGTTCGGCTTCACGGTTTTCAAGGGTAATGGCATCCTCAGGGCAATGACCAATACAGGCCCCCAGACCATCGCAAAATAAGTCACTGATTAATCTTGCCTTGCCATCAATTATTTGCAATGCTCCCTCATGGCAGTTTGGAATGCATAAACCGCAACCCGTACATTTTTCTTCATCTATTTTAACGATGGTTCTGTTCATATCTATTTAATTTTTCTTCTGATAATGTCTGAAAGTTTGGTCGTTTTTAAATAGTCAATAAAATCTTCTGAAAAGCGGTTCGCGAGATTACCAAAGACACAGGTTGAAAAAGGACATTTACCGGCATAAATACCACAATGCTGTTTCTCGATCGGTCCCTCCATCAATTCGTAGAGTTGAAGCAGATCTATGGCCGATGCCTCCTTTTTAAGAATAAATCCTCCTTTTGGTCCCCGGGTTGAAGTGAGATAATCATTTTTTACCAGGATGTGCATTACTTTGGCCAGATGGTTTCGCGAAGATTTTGTTATTTCTGCAATGTTGTTCACATTGAGCATTTCCTCATTCGTCGCAATGAGAGCCATGCTGTGAACTGCCAGTGAAGCCGCTTCAGAAATATGAACTACTTTCGACATATGAATGTGTGAATATTTAGGTATTTGAATGCGCAAATATATAAATATTTCTTTAATCAAATCACCAATACAGAAATAAAATAATTATTGCAAAATTGATCAATTAAAAAAATGAAGCAAGTTGCTGGATCGCTCTGCTGATACAAATTGAATCCGGGAAGTTCAAAAGTAAAAAGATAATCAAATAGCAGGAGTTTTTATTTAACTTCATTAATTTTAAGTGCCCAAACGAGATATCCAAATCCGAACGTAAATATCCGATTCAATTGATTTTGAGTTGAAAATTCATCACGCTCGCAAATCAGCAATCAGCAGATTATCCATTAACAGATATTCCGGCTTCGGCAACATGAATTAAATCATCCACATTGAATTTAAGTTTGTAATCGGAAAGTTTTTGATTTCCAAAATAATCCTTAAACTGAATATTTATATTACTGATGATATTTCCCATTAAACAAATTGTAAAGGGGCAGATAGTGTTGTTGGATAAACAGCTGTTCTCCTGTATTTTGCCTTCGATTGCTTCAAAAATTTGAAGGAGGCTGATATCTTCGGGATGCATTTTTAATTGAAATCCCCCGCTGGGTCCCCGGTTTGATTCGAGAAATCCTTCTTTCACCAATCGTTGCAAAACTTTGGCAACATGATGGCGGGAGGAATTGGTGATTTCTGCAATATGCGCTACATTGAGATTCCCTTTTGAATTCGTAATCAGAATCATACTGTGGATCGCAATGGAAGTTGCTTCAGAAAGTGCAATGATTTTGGACATGGCTTATATCGTTATTTAGGCACACAAATATCGGAATTAAATTAACGTTTTTTATAATTATTTTTTTGAATCTCAGCAAGATATCAATTATTCTGAATGTTTTATTTGCAGATAGTCAACCAAATAGGAACTAATTTAAAATAAATATTAATTATTGTTATTCCCCATACTTTCAATGAGATAAAACCTGTACCTTTGCACTTCGATTTAATGTGGAGAAGTAATATATTTAATATGCAGGATATCAGAAATATAGCAATAATCGCACATGTTGACCATGGCAAAACAACGTTAGTTGATAGAATTTTACATCAGGTCAAAATGTTTCGTGACAACCAGGTGGTTGCCGATCTCATCCTTGACAGTAATGATCTCGAACGCGAAAGAGGGATAACTATTCTTTCAAAAAACGTATCCGTTCGTTACAAAGGCGTAAAAATCAACATTATTGACACTCCGGGTCACGCTGACTTTGGAGGTGAAGTTGAGCGCGTTTTAAACATGGCAGATGGTGTGTTGCTTTTGGTTGATGCGTTTGAAGGTCCGATGCCTCAGACCCGATTTGTACTTCAAAAAGCATTGTCACTGGATTTAAAACCAATCGTGGTTATCAACAAGGTTGATAAACCCAATTGTCGTCCGGATGAAACAGCCGAAATGGTTTTTGATTTAATGTTTAATCTGGATGCTTCGGAAGACCAGCTTAACTTCCCCATTGTTTATGGATCATCCAAGAATGGTTGGATGTCTGATCATTGGGAAAAGCCAACCACAGATATTACTTATCTTTTGGACTCTATCATCCAATACATTCCAGCTGCAAAATATCATGAGGGCAGCACTCAGATGATGATCACCAGCATCGATTATTCTTCCTACATCGGGCGTATTGCAGTTGGAAGGGTAAACCGTGGAACGCTTACACCGGGCATGCCTGTTTCACTGGTTAAAAGAGACGGGCGCATCTTTAAGTCCAGAATTAAAGAGCTTTATACCTTTGAGGGTCTGGCCAAGGAAAAGCAAAAAGTCGAAGTTCCATCCGGGGAGATATGTGCTGTAATGGGGATCGAGGATTTTGAAATCGGCGATACCATTGCAGATTTTGAAAATCCGGAGGGGATGACGCCAATCCACATCGATGAGCCGACCATGAGCATGCTGTTCACGATTAATAATTCCCCCTTTTATGGAAAAGAAGGTAAGTACGTTACATCCCGTCATTTGCGTGAACGTCTTTATAAGGAAATTGAAAAGAACCTGGCTTTGCGCGTTAAGGAAACGGAAACTACCGAATCGTTTATTGTTTACGGAAGAGGGATTCTTCACTTATCAATTTTGGTTGAAACGATGCGTCGTGAGGGTTATGAACTTCAACTCGGGCAACCCCAGGTTATCATCAAGGAAATCGATGGTGCCAAATGCGAACCCATCGAACAAATGACGGTTCATGTCCCTGAAGAATTTTCGGGGAAAGTGATTGAACTTGTTAGCCAACGCAAGGGCGAATTGCTCAACATCGAAACCAAAGGTGATCGTGTTCATCTTGAATTCACGATTCCATCAAGAGGACTTATTGGCATCCGAAATCAGATTTTAACGGCTACAGAAGGTGAAGCTATCCTTGCACACCGCTTTAAATGTTTCGAACCCTGGAAAGGAGATATTCCGGGCCGTAGAAACGGAGCCTTAATATCTGCAGAAAACGGAACTGCTATTGCTTATGCAATCAATAAATTACAGGATCGCGGCACTTTTCATATCAGTCCTAACGATGAAGTGTATGCTGGCATGGTTATTGGTGAACATATTAGACCCGATGACTTGGTCATCAATGTCTGCAAGACTAAGAAACTGAGTAATGTCCGTGCTTCCGGAACCGACGAAAAAGCCTATATCATTCCGGCCGTCAAATTTTCATTGGAAGAAGCCATGGAATACATTGCTAAGGATGAATATCTTGAAGTCACACCGAGGTCATTGCGCATCAGGAAAATAATTCTTGATGAAACCGAACGTAAAAGAGCTTCAAAATCTATCAGTTAAAAGGTAATTACTATGAAACACACTCTTGCCATTCTACTTGTTTTATTCACATTCTCTTCATGCAGTGTTGTCCAACAAATTCAACAAGTCAAAAATCTGGGTTCCTGTGAATTCAAATTACACGATGTGCAGGATGTTAGGTTAGCGGGGGTATCGATTCAAAACAAAAACGGAAGTACGGAGTTGAGCATCACCGATGGAGCCCGTCTGGCAGCTGCTTTGGCTTCAAATACTTTACCTCTGACTTTTGATCTTAACCTTGATGTACACAATCCCAATGGGCAAGCAGCCGGATTAAACCGGTTGGATTGGATCTTATTTATTGATGATATTGAAATGGTAAGTGGGGTTAACGAGGCACCGGTAATGATTCCTTCAAACGGAAATGCGATCATTCCCTTAAAGATGAATATCGATTTGCGCAAAGCGCTCGCCGGTAAAGGTGGGCAATCGTTAATGAATTTTGGATTCAATCTTGCTGGCGCAAACGGTCAACCAACCCGCATTAAGCTGAAAGCCAAACCAACGATACTGATCGGAAATTTTCCGGTTGCCTATCCCGGATATATCACCATTTCGAGTGCTGTAAAATAAACGAACAGAAAAACTTGAGGAACTCCCCAAAAAGTATCGATAAAGGATAATCTTTTTAGAGCTAAAAAATCATGATAATATCATGAAAAAAGAGTGGTAAAATTTAGGTTTAAAGGATACTTTATGGATACTTTATGGATACTTGAAGGATACTTAATGGATACCCTTAGAGTATCTATAAAGTATCTTTCAAGTATGCATCAATTTTTTTTCAATCATTCCTGATAGGAGCTCTTTATATCCTCTTTCCCATATTCTTTTCCTGCAATAGCTTTTTTATCCTTCCGACCTTTTGCAAAGTAAAAGGAAAAAGCTGTTCATGGAATCATAAGAATTCGCAAATATAATTATTTACCGGTTAATTAAATATTTGAACAACTTTATTCAAAGTTACGAAACTATTTTAACGAATTTTCAAAATCTAAAGTCAATATTATTGCGGTTATAAGATTGATGGAATTTACCCGTTAAATAAGGCTTTTCAAAGTATCGATACTGCGCCTGCCCGGGACATCTTTTCTCAGTGGATTGCGGGTTAAGTCCGAAACGACGTGATCCTGTCATTAACGGGGTTGATTTTTTTAAATCCGTAATCGAATTAAAATTAAATTTATCCTAATTGCCCAACGGGTTTTAGTGCATTTCTACATCTCAACGCTTGCATCCTGAAATGGGACCGTTGCACACTTCAGTGAATAAAACGGACTGGGTTACATTGGTTGTACAGTCTATGAGCTTTTACCCCGAACTTTTGGATAAAAGCTTTAAATATGAAAATGGCCTGTGGTAGGAAATACAGGCCATCGGAACAACCGCTTATAACAATCCTCCGTTTTGATAGATTTGCTTTTGGGCATCGTAAAACTTGTTAATCACTGTTTTACGATGGTTGGCGAGGTTTTCCAATTCTCCTGTAATCAGATTGATCCGGATGTGGTCACCCTGCGTAAGTCCGATCTCCTTCATCTGCTCCGGTTTATAGGTCAGCACCGGTAAAGCCGCGTTGATGGCATTTCTTTCATAAATGGCGCCAAATGACTCGGCGATGATACAGCTTATTCCCAGTGAGATGAAGCAATCAACAGCTTGTTGCCTTGAGCTGCCGGCACCAAAATTCTTTGCCACGATGATGATATCGCCCCATTCTGCATTTGATGAGAAATCTTCATAACCCTTTAAATTATCAAAACAGTATTTACCCATTTCATGGATATCGGTAATGGTGAGGTAGCGGTTATGATAGATCATGTCGGTATCGATATCATCCTTTTGGATATACCATGTCCGGCCTTCGAGTATGAATGGCTTTTCTGTTTTGGGGTTGGAAGGGATGTTGCCGGAATGAAATTCTTTTTCCCTGGCTTCAAAAACAGCAGGTTTTAAAGGTATTTCCTGTGGGACCGTGATCGAGCCTGCAACTGCCGATGCGGCAACAATAGCTGGCGATGCAAGGTAGACGAATCCTTTTCCCTGTTTCCCGGCAAAATTACGGTTACCGGTACTAATGGTGGCTTCACCCGGACCGTTTTGTCCAACCTGCCCTTCAGCACATCCGGCACATCCCGCATTTGAAACCATGGCCCCCGCTTCCTTGAAGATAGTGATGAGGCCTTCATCGAGCGCCTGCTTCCATATCTGATCGGTGGCAGGGACGATTTTCAGGACAATTCCGGGTGCTATTTTTCTTCCTTTCAGGATCGATGCTGCCGTTCTTAAATCAGAAATACGTCCGTTTGTGCAACTGCCGATAAAAGCCGAATCAATCTTCAGGCCTTTTACAGCTTCAATATTTGTTGTGTCGTGCGGATGTCCCGGATTGGCTACCATGGGTTTGAACAGGCTGATATCGATCTCAAATTCCTTCTCATAATCCGTGTCGGGATCAGGTTCAACTGCATGATAATGCATCCCGGACAGTTGCCGCAGTTCGCGAATCAGGGCATCGTTAGGCGTCATAAACAGGATGATGGCACCCATCTCGGTTCCCATTGATGAGATGGTTATTCGTTCGTCCAGCGTCAACTGCTCAATTGCAGGACCTGACAATTCTACGGAATAGCCCAGAAGCTGGTTGGCTCCGAAAATATTGAGCATATTCAGCGCGATGTCCTTTGCGGAGATCTCTTCAGGCTTCTCGCCTTCAAAAACGATTCTAACGGAGGGGGGAACTTTAAACCAGATGCACCCTTTTGCAAAAACGGCTGCAATATCCTGGTCTCCCATCCCTTGTCCAAACGATCCGATTCCGCCAAGGATGTTGGCGTGCGAATCGGTAGAAACAAATGTGCTTCCAGGCCAGGCCAGTCCATTGTCGATGGCCAGATGCGTTCCGATTCCCGCGTCGACATCAAAAACCTGAATACGATTTTGCCGTGCAAACTGCCTGCAGTAATGCTGATTGGTTGCATACTTCTGATCCGAACCGCCGGGATTGCAGTCAAATGTAAAGAATGTTTTGGATGGATCGTTGATTTCGAGTCCATGATCGAGGAGGTTCTTTACCACATTGGCACCTCCAAAGTCGCGTGCTACACGGGTATCAATAAATACATCCACAATATCTCCCGGTTGAACACGTTGTTGCACGGAATGATTGGCAATGATTTTTTCAATGATATTCATTTTAACGACTTATGGTTTTAATCTTTCTCTGAAAGGTTCAAAAGTCATAAAGTCAGCATGATGGACGATATAAGCTTCGACTGATCGTTTGATTATATCGCCTTCGCCGGCGTGGGCAGCGATGATATGGCAGACTTCGGGAGGAACGCCGCATTGTTCAGCAAGGGCAACACCTGAAAAGGGGTGGCGGACATATTTTCCATAAGTTCCCTGAACTGCCTTTCCATCTTTCAATTCATATTCGAGCAGTTTACCGACGTCTGCCAGGATAGCTCCGGCAATGAGCACATCCATGTTAACGGGGAGCTCTTGTCCAAAGAAATCATTCATTTTCAATGCTGCTTCGCGGGCGATATGAACCACACATCGTTTGTGATCCATGAAACTGACTTTAAGATCCGGTCCGCAAAGCAAGGTAAATGGGATTGATGCAAGGTCATCCGGGGTAAGAATGCTTTTTTCCAGTGCCAGAACCCAGGTAAGTGCAGCCTTGTTTTTCAGGTCAGCATCCTGAATCCAGTTAAGCTCGGGCCACAATTTGTAAACACTTTCCAGCTTAGTCATTATCGGTTTGTATTAGCTACTTGATTCTGAATATCAACCTCTTTAACAACACTTTCTCTTAAACCAAACAGTTTCCATTGACCGTTCCGAATGTTGGTTTCATTACGGTGCAATAATTCGATGAATTTCCTGATGCCCAATGGTTCGTTTCCATTGGCATGGACCAGTACGATGTTTCCATCACTGGCATTTTCTCCCTTGGCCAGCCAGGCGTCGCTTCCGACGGGTATCAGGCCGAATCCCATTACTTTGTCAAATACCCTTGGGTCGGATACCAGTCCTGGAAAGCGGAAAAATATGGATGGAATCAGGTCATGTTCGATCATCGTTTTCTCATTCAGCAGTACTTCCTGATCGACATTCGTGCCTTTCATCAACATGAAATTGAGTGCCAGTGGAAGGTTTTTATTGTAATAATGATTGAACGAATGATTGACCCATGTGATGACGATCTTTTTTTGGCTGTTCAGGCTCTGCAACCAATTTACATCGTCAGGATGCTTCAATAACCAGTGACCTGAAATGCTGATGGCAAGTGGGACCGGTTTCTCGATATCCGACATTTGTTGCATGATATCGAGAAAAAGTGCCCTGTCGAGCGGCTTTTCAGAAGGGCAGAGATCAATTGTCAATATGATGCCATGCCTATCCGGGATCGTATGCGATATTCCGGCATCCTGAAGCGACTTGCAGGAACCCAGCGCTTTGTGCCATGCTTTTGAATAGTTGCATAAGGGGTGTGCCTTGATTAATCCCTTCAGGCTATCCGGCTTAACTGCGAGTTTTCTTCCAGGTACCAGGGTCACGGCCAGATTATCAGGATCTACAGTTAGATATACTACATTGTTGTTTTGAACAAAACGACGTAAAACGAATAAAAGTTTATTTTGATTCTTTAAAGTTGCCTGGGCATAATATGTGGTATAGTTGCTAATTGTCTGTGTAGAGCCACATAAAGTCAGCAGAATCAATATAAGCGATGTCAAAAGACCTCTTCTCATTAGCCTCACTATAAAAAAATTATAATCTTTCAATAATTGCATCGGCCATTTGATGGGTCGATGCGGCCCCTTGTAATATAACATCGGGTGATCCGGATAGTTTCATCATATCATAAGCCAAGACCTTATTCTCTGCTACAACCTCTGCGATGGCCTTTCTGATTTTATCGGCCCTTGGTTGTTCCCCAATATAGTCAAGCATCATGCATGCCGACATGATCATTGCGATAGGATTAACGATGGGAATATCGTATCCGGCATATTTAGGAGCCGAGCCATGCGTCGGTTCGAATACGGCAAGCTCAGGACCAATATTAGCGCTGCAGGCAAATCCCAAACCACCTGTCAACCCCGCAAAGCCATCTGAAACGATATCTCCGAACATATTTCCGGAGACAATCACGTTGTAAATTTCCGGGTTCTTGGTCAGCCACATCATCATGGCATCAATATTCACATCCTGAACGCTGATATCCGGATAATTCTCCCTGCTCATCTCCTGGGCAATCTTAAGCATCATGCCTGATGTTTCACGAATAACGTTGGGCTTTTCGCAGACCGTCACCCTTTTAAAACCACGCTGGCGGGCATATTCAAATGCTGCTTTAATGATCCGGGTTGTATATTTACGGGTAAAAATGCGGGTCGACACAGCCAAATCTTCACGTGGACACCATGCAAAATTCTCTCTGAATTTTGGATGAGTCATCAGGGCATCATAAACCTGGTCCGGCGGATTGGTCCATTCGACCCCTCCGTATAGGCCTTCCGTGTTTTGCCTGAAGATCATGGTATCGATCACTGGTTCGTCAACAGTACCGTTTTTCCCCCGGCGGATAAAGTTCAAAGGATTCCCTTTGAAAGTTTTGCAAGGCCGCATGCAGATATCCAGGTCAAATAGTTGCCGCATGCTGACTATCGGACTGTAATAAATAAAACCTTTACCCTGAAGAGAGGGGCTTAACTCGGCTGCAGCCTTATCTTTAGGCTTGGAAGTTATGGCACCAAACAGGGCAATGCGATTTTTCTTCAATAATTCAATAGTTCGATCGGGTAGGGGATTTCCTTCATTACACCAGAAGTCCCATCCAATGTCTCCATGAATATACTCTGCGTCAAATCCGGAAGCATCCAATACGCGGATAGCTTCTTCCATTACAACCTTACCAATGCCGTCTCCCGGTAGCTTTACAATTGTTCTCTTTGCCATAATTGAATAATTTTTACGGGTTGTATACCATGATAAATATACGAAATAAATTCAATGATGCAACAAAAAACTTGAATTATAGTGTGATGCTGAATTTGAAAGGAATTAGTTTGCTGAGACTGTTAAACAGAAGAGACGCAATATGATGCGTCTCTACGGTGAAAACAGAATTCCGGAAAAGCATCCGGATAAAATGATTTTTAAGCAATGTTATGATAGACGTTTAAAACATCATCATCATCTTCCAGTTTCTCAAGAAGTTTATCTATTTCGACCTGTTGTTCTTCCGTTAATTCTTTCGTGGTTTGAGGAAAACGGTCAAAACCCGAATTTACAATTTCGAATCCTTTATCCTCAATGGCTTTCTGGAGTGAACCGTAACTGGAGAAGTCGCCATAAATCATGATGCAATCTTCATCTTCAAAGACCTCTTCGGCGCCGTAATCAATAAATTCAAACTCGAGTTCTTCAATATCCAAACCTGTATTTCTGACTCTGAAATGACATTTATGGTCGAATAAAAACTCTACCGATCCCTGGGTACCGAAACTTCCGTTATATTTATTAAATATAGTCCTGATGTTTGCTACAGTTCTGGTATTATTGTCAGTAGCCGTTTCTACAAGTATCGCGATCCCGTAAGGTCCAAATCCTTCATAAAGTACATCCTTATAAGCTGAGGTGTCTTTTGAAATAGCCCGTTTTATAGCCCTGTCAACGTTTTCTTTAGGCATGTTTTCGGAACGTGCATTTTGGATCAGTGCACGAAGACGTGCATTTGAATCGGGATTAGGGCCCCCTGCTTTCACTGACATTTCAATTTCTTTACCAATGCGGGTAAATGTCTTGGCCATCTTTCCCCATCGGGCTAGTTTTCTGGCTTTTCGATATTCAAACGCTCTTCCCATAGATGCTTCGCTTTTTTTTGCAAAGGTAAAAAAAGGATTGAAGTTCACAATATCGTTGATTTGGACTTTGGGTTGTATGGATTTTCAGCCTTAGGATTAACATGGAATTCTAAAGTCCCGATCTTTATGATGATTGATTATTTGAAAGAAAAGGCAATAGCAGCAGTTGTATTCTTTATTGCTTTATGATGATACCCATTGAGAGAAATGATTTTGTAAATGAAGCAATACCCAATAGGACAGAATCTCATTTTGAACTTCCAATTTGAAATTCATGGGTCGCGTAAGGCTTCATCAGTCTTTGGGTGGCTCGGCTTCACGACCCGACTTCATTCCCCCTGCACGTTGGATGACATTCCTGCCATATTTTTTTTTCATGTTATCCAAAGCCTGATAGAGATTAATCATTTCGCGGGTATCGTTGAAAAGATCAATTTGTTGGGAGCCCTGAACCAGGTTGCTCAATCGAATGCCAATCAACCTGATTTTCAATCCTCTTTTATACAGCCTTTTAAAAAGTTCGCGCGAAGTTCCCAAAATCACTTCATCAAAGGCCGAATAGGGTATCTGTTTTTGGATAGTTTGAGTAGCAAAATTAGAATACCTGATCTTCACGGTGACACACGATGCCAGCTTTTCCTCACGGCGTAGCTGGTAGGCCAGTTTTTCGGTCATATAGACCATCAGGCTGTCGATGAATTTCAAATCATCAATATCGATATCAAATGTCTCTTCCGTACTGATCGACTTGCGTTCATGATAAGGAATAACGGGAGAGTTATCGATTCCGTTTGCCTTATTCCATATCATGATGCCGTAATTGCCAAGCATGTTTTCAACTTCAGGTTGCGAAAGGTTGCTCAGTTGTTCAACCGTGTAGATCTTATGCTGGTGAAGCACCTCAGTTGTCTTCTCACCTATCATGGGAATTTTATTGATTGGGAGGGGATTCAGAAATGAACGAACCATTTCTTTTGGCACATATTTTTCTCCATTGGGCTTGGCTTCGCCGGTTGCTATCTTAGCAACCGTTTTATTAATCGAAAGCCCAAAAGAAATCGGGAGTCCAATCTCATTGATGATGCGCATACGCAACTCGTGCGCCCATTTATATGAGCCATAAAAACGGTCCATACCGGTGATGTCAATGTAATGTTCATCGATTGAGGCCTTCTCGAAAATGGGTGACACTTCGGAAATGATTTCGGTCACCATATTGGAATATTTGCCATAAAGATCCATATGACCGTTTACCACTATAGCCTGAGGACACAGAGACAATGCTTTCTTCATCGGCATTGCCGAATGTACTCCGTATTTCCGGGTTTCATAACTGCAACTGGAAACGACAGCTCGTTCAGAGTGGCCGCCTATTATGACCGGGACACCCTTAAGCTGACTGTTTTGCAACCGTTCCACCTCCACAAAGAAACTGTCAAGGTCAAAATGTACTATTGCTCTTTCTTCGACCGGCATATCTCCAAAATTCTGTTTATCATTAAGATGCTTTAATCTGATTCAGGAATACAATATAATCAATTAGTGATTGATTTGTTTGTTGCATAACTGAAAATATCGGATTTAAAAGTGTCATTCTTTGATTGCAGCTTATTTTTAGGCGCTTGCAAAGGTTCCCGTATTAATAAACCTAATAAAATGAATAGGTGCATTCCCATAATTTACACTGGTAAAAGTAATTGATATGGTGTTTCCACAAAATTATGGTTCATAAAAAAAGCAGGATCACCTCACGGTGCCTGCTCAAAAAGGAGTCTGAAAATTTAAAAATTGCAAAGAGTATAAGTATAATAATAGCTAATAGCTTTAAAGTTGAAGGTTAAATATGGTTTTTAAAGGCTCTGCGTATTTCTTTGCCATATTTTTTTCCATACGAATCTTTACACCATTCGTGTAAATGGCGACTTTCATCAGGGTTACTACCCATTAATAATACCAACTTTTTTAATTCGCTGGCGAAAAGATCCCTGTTAAAACTGTAACGGACCAGGATTGATTTAGAGATTTCTAACATGACTATAGGAATTAAAAAGTGAAACATTGCGTTCGTAACTTGCATATCACTCCTAAAATCCTGCCAATCCTGTAAAATGTGAAATAAATAAATTATATAATTGATAATCTGATAAATGTAAATAGTGTTTTTTGTATTTTTTAATGAAATAAAATATTTTTGGAGAGAGATTCCCCAAAGTGAGATTACAAGTATTTAAGATTCTACAACGTGTATAACGGCCGGGATAATGATTAGAAACGGAAATGGCAAGGATCTTTGGAGTGGTAGAGCGAAGGAAGTTTTAAAATGATTGACAATTCGTTGGTCACATTTTTATTTACCTGTTTTGAGTGTACTAACAAGTCAAAACTATAGTTGAGTTGCATGGAAGAATAGGAGCGCTCATGCAATTGGAATTCAGTACCAAGGAGCATCATCAATTCGGTTACATTCAACAGACTGTTTTGTTCATGCCGCATATATCCTCCGGCCGAAAATGTTTTGTATTTAAAGTTGATGCCGGTGATAATGTCTTCCATACTTCCTTGTTTTTCGAGCAGCATCAATGGTTGTACGGCAGCTTGCTGATAACCGTATGTTGCCAGGACATGGCTGTAACGCATCATCAGGGAGTATTTTGAAGGTAATTTGGCGGTGATGTGTTCAAAAGATTGATTGGGTTCGGGCAAGTGCTGAATGGATAATCCAAAATCGAAAACATTATTTCTTACGTTTGATTGATCCGTGGGATCGGATTCATACCGGCCAAAAAGGCCGATATGGAAATCAAAAAAATTAACGCTTTGGTTTGAGGTCAGCAAAGAATATTGTGACTTGGGGATCACTACACCATAATAGGGATTGAGTTGATCGAAAAAAACGAGGTTGTCAAAGTTGATTGATTTCTGATAAAAGACAGGTGCAATTCCTGCCTGGAATTTTAATTTCTCGTTCACGATTACCCTAGCTGAAAAAGGAATCCCCAGAGCAGTGGTGCTATAGTTTCCATCGCCTTCCTGGTTGCGGGTTAAAAACAAACCAACTCCTCCCAACCCCTGAATTTCCGTATCATGTAAGGATTGATCCATGCCAACTGCAATGGTCTCAAATTTAGAAGGTAAATACATGAGGGCTCTCCGGTAATTCAGTGAGATCAAAAAACCCTGGTCAATGCCCACCGATGCCGGATTGTAGTAGATCGGGTTTTGCAAAAAATGCGTAAAGGTGACATCTTGCCCATAAAGTTGAGTACTGTACGAGTTGAAAGTCCATAGCAAAATAACAGCAAATCGTATAATCTCTTTCTTCATGAGCCGTTATCTTAGAAGGCTGAAAGTGCCTTCTTTATGAAATTTCCCGAAATGATCTTTGATACCTTTCCATTGGGTTCCATCGATAAAGGTCGCTTTCATTCTCCAGATGTAATTCTGAGCAGGCATTTTTTGTCCCTTGATGTCATTTCCATTCCATCCCTCGGCGGGTTGGGTATTTGCTACCTTATTCGAAGACCATACCAGATTTCCCCACAGGTCCCAAATACCCAAGTAATAAGTTTGAAGACCTAAGGCTGCAGGTCTGAAAATGTTTAATTCCGAATTCGGATTTTCGGGCTCAAAAGCATTGGGCATTGCAACTCCTTTCATCACAACTCTGTAAAGAATTGAAGTCGTATCGGGGCAACCAAAACTATTGTAAACGGTAAGATAAATTCGGTAATATCCGTTGCTGTTGAATACAAACATGACCGAGTCCATGTTTGAACTTCTGAAACCATCCGGGAGTAACCATTCAGCTCTGACAGAATACCTGGATGAATTGTAAAACATAACCGAATCGGGCATTCCACCCATATCTCTCCGCTTGATGTTCGGCTCGGGAAGTGGATCAATTTTGATATAAATTTTTGCTGAATCGGTATAGGCTCCGGATACGGAAACAATTTTAACGGGATATATCCCGACTTTATTCAATACAATATCCGGATTGGACTTGCTGGCATTCTTAACCCGTATTTCCGGGGTGGAACTCCAGGAATAAGTCGTGTTCTGGTCGGCATTAATGTATCTGACGATTGTAGTGTCCAACGTGATGGTATTTCCCAGACATCTGGTTACCGTATCCTGAAGCACATCGATATAGGGATACATTAAAAGTCCGCAGGAAGGTTGGGAAGGGGCGCTTTCGGCTCCACCGTTAAAAACAGCGGTTACGACATAGCAATAGGAGTATCCCGAAGTGAGTCCCTGCCCATTGTTTGAATCATAATACGAAAGCGTATTCAGGCCATTTACGGTTCCAACCAGTTTAAATCCGGTGCCGGCCGGTAAGCCAAGCATACACGAGTCAAAAGGAATATTTGAAAGGCCTATTTTTCTATAGATATTATATCCGATGGCTTGTTGACTTTCTGTTTGATCCCACTTTACGTTAAATCCTTCCTTGTTGACGGTTGCATTTACATTTTTTACGGCCGGGGCGACCAGGGTAATGAAATTGGTAGCCTCATCCGAGAGACTGGATCCCAAATGGGAGTCTGTGACTTTGTAATAAACCATGTAAGGGTTTTTCGAGTAATGAAAGGCATTGGTGTTCCAGTTAAAAGTACCGGTAGTCGAGCCGATATTTGTTCCTTCCGGAGTATAGGTGGCCGGACTAGCGGCGACATCATACGGCAAACCCCGGGTTGAAAATGTCAGGGTGTCGCCGTCTGCGTCACTGCTTGTGATTTTATAATTAATTGTAGTGCCTGGTTTTATACAGAGGTCCGGAACTGGGTCGATGACCGGAGGGTTGTTTGCACATGGAGCGACCGTAACCTGCATGTCGCGAAGTATATATCCAATCATTACCCCGTTTCTCCACTTCATGATTTTGAATGCGATATTGTATTCACCTTGTATCGTGGGCCTTTTCCAGAAAATGATACCGGTCCTGGGGTCCATGGTAAATGTTGTATTGCCAGTAGCATCCAGTTCATTCGGATATTTATATCCGGGAATATCAGCTCCGTTTGTCGTTTCGCACCTTACAAGCTGAAATGTCAGCAAATCGTTATCGGGATCAACTGCGCCGGGATTTATTTTATAGATGGAGTTCACACATCCATCTCCAATGGGATCAAACTGAAGTACCGGTGAACTCATTTGGGTGACTCCGTTGCCCACAGTCAACATTGCGTTGATAAACATCGGATAATTACTTCCACCGGCACCCGTGAAGTTGGTAATGCCAAGATTCCTGTTCGTTGGAGCTGTTGAAATAATATAACTCTTGTTAGGAGCGTAGGTATGAGTCGTGGTAAATATATTTTTCCTGATAATCGGGGTTATTAATTCTCCGGTATGAGCACAGAGATTCTTGCCTACATAACCTTGCGGCCCATTCTGGCGTGTAAGCGTGAGGTTAGTGCCATCGCCGAGCGAAACGGGAAGCGTATTTACATCGGCGGTAATTCCGGGTGCAGCATTAGTGAAAATGGTAAAAGTAATGAGGTAGGTGTTGGGCTGACCTGCAACAGGGGTATAGGATATTTCCCCCGACCGAAGATGCGTGGCATAGCCTGAAAGAGAGATCAGGAGTAAGAAGAAGAGACATATTTTATGTAACATTTTAAGATACATTAAAGCAACAAATGTATCATTAATTCTGAATATCCGGGTTTTTTGAACTGTGATTTATACAAAGACAACTGAAATAATCGAATTAGGAAAAATAGATTATTTTCAAGTCAGTTGTATTTGTTCCATAGCACGTCACCTGCCAGTTTATTGGTGATTTTTAAAATCAATTAAAGTAATAACAGCTGACTACCGGATAGGTTTAATACGGCAAATAGAAAATGAAAAGAAAATGATTGTTGTATTATGATGAATATTAGTGATATATAAGTTTGTGTGTTGCTTTTCAATAAAATTTTTCACACATGTCCTAAATTCTCTGCCACGCTGTTTCAACTATCAATATAAAATCCCATTTCGATTCTATCATATTTATACTTGAATCTTTTATAAAAAGGTCTGAGAAAATCTGCAGACCTAACCAAATATGAAACGAGGGAATACGTTACCAAATATCATTGATTTTCGTTTTCATGGCTTTCTCCAATGAATTGATCAATGCGATCATTCGTTCATTGATTTTTGGATAAAACCGTCTGTTATTGGCATTATGCCCTTTGTTCCATTCCTCCAGTGGAATGTTAAGATCAGATATTGAGGCATTTTGAGCGGGATAATAGATGTTGTTTAGCCTGAAATCGGTTATTTCATAACGTAGACAATCATTCTTTAATTGAATTCTAATGGTCTTCCAGATATTTAAGCTTTGCGCCGTATAAAACCTCAAATTCCAAACGGTTCTGAAACATCCTTTGCCAATGATTTCTCCGTGTTCCTTATCATCAAGTTGAATCACATCTTTACCTGAATTGTAGGTATTGATAAACCATAGTTTGACCCGGTCATACATTTCTTCCCTGGTGACTCCGTGATAAGGGATGATATTGGTATAGGTGACTTTGCCATCTTTGAGCGGAAGTATTCCAAGAAGTTTATCCTGAGCAAAAATCTGATTCGATATGAAAACAGTAATAAATAAAAAGAAAATTTTTTTCATATCCACGTCATTTAATGATTAATAAGTAGGGGCTAAACGATATGCATTTGCATACTCCAACCTTATATTTATAACATTAAATCCGGGCTCATTGTTTTGGTTTTATCCGGTGAAAACAGGTTGAGCCGTCTTACTTTAAAAAGCAAAAACGCGATTGTTTTTAAACCGATAAATCATCAGGAGACCATTCCATTCTTTCTCTGAATATTATCAAAGATCAGGGTAATGGCCTTTTACAAATGGGGAAAAATTATTCGACCTTGCTGAGATAGAAAAAGGCAGTGTCGCCGTCTTTGATCCTGTTCAACCGCATTGATTCCTTCCTGAAAACTTTCAATTCATCGGGTGAGAAATAATCCGGTTTGCCTTTGGTTTCTACTAATGGAATGTTGCGCAGATATTGCTCACTCCCCCAAAACTGAAGCTCATACGAATCGTAATCTACGTCGGTTAACTTTAGATTGGATTGGTCGGCCAGAATTTTTATACTGGTAACGGTATGCAAAAAGAAATGTCGGGGGGCATCAAAGTTAACCCAGTTTATGCCGTATTTCCTCCAAGCATAAGAGTTGGCTACCGGGATGCGGATCATGATATGACCTCCTGGTTTTAATAAGCGGTGCAAATTCTTCATCACATCGAGTGGTTGCCACATATGTTCAAAGGAAGAGTGCAGAATGATGAAATCAAACTGACCTTCCATTTCAAAAATTTCCTTTTTAAAAATGTTGATGCCTTCTTTCCTGTAAAAGATATCTTCCTGGTTGTAAGGATCAATTCCGGTGATGTTCTTGAATCCATACTGATGCAACAACAAAGGCAGTTTGCCTGAACCGCAACCCACATCCAAAATGGCCGAATCGAATGAGAGCATATTCTTCCTGATCCACCTGAACGGATTCTTGTACCTGGCAGACAGAAGCTTTCCAATTAAGTTATGGTTACCCAGGTAATGATCAATCAACTGCTTGTATAAAACTTTCTTGATATCCTGAATGAAATTGGAGGCTGCAGGTCGGGGTGCAAAAGAATAGTAGCCCTCAGGATAATACTTATCCATGTTTTCGGGCCGTTCTAAAATCTGAATACAACCGCATTGTGAGCACTGGAAATAGGAAAATCCCTCACGGAAGCCAAACATCATTTCCCTGACGGTGAACTGTTGATTTTCTATATCATTATGACAAATCTTGCAAACTAACGCCATTGGTAACTATTTTTATAAAGTGATTAAACAGGTTAATGAATACATCTTTTGATCTTTGAAATTTTTTACTTTTTCCGCTTTAAAACAGTACACTTAAACCGGTAGTAAAGGTCAAAAGCTGTATCCCTGCTTATTCTGAGAAATATTGGAAGTGTCAGGCTGCCGGCCAGAAGCAGTGAATGAGAGCCACGGTAAAGATATTTTATTGACTCGACAAAGAGGTTGATTTTCCTCAGGATCAAATACCAATATGGTGCTAATCCATGATTATAAGGGTTGAGGAGGTAGGCCTCTTCTTTTTTTCTTTTATAGAAAAGGGGTATATCACTGGCCAGCTTATAACCGCCTGATGCTAAAAGATAAAATACGACAGGGTAGTTACTGTTGGCCGGTGTCAGCGCGTTTTTCCCCCACCAGGTTGGGACCTTGATTTTTTCCAGGGCTTGTCTTCGGTGTATCCCATAAAAAGGGGCATCATTAAAACGGCGGCAGAAAGAGAGTATCCTGCTGAAAGCCGTTTCCCCTGAGAAATCCCATTGGCATACTCTTATCACCTCATCGATGGAGTTTGAAAAGACAGCGATGGGGCAGAATGTCGTTACCAGTTTGGGATCGCGTTCGAGCTCTCCAATCAGATGCTTGATAAAGTCACGGTGATAATAATCATCGTGGGCCGTCCACATGAAATACTTTCCCTGAGCCTGATCAAGCACAAAATTTTGATTCCTGGTCATGCCGATATTGCTTTCCTGGGCAATAAAGCGGATGCGGCTGTCATTCTGTGCATAAGTATTACAGATGCTTACGGTGTCGTCTTTAGAGGCATCGTCGGAAATGATGAGTTCAAAATCACTGAATGATTGATTTAACAATGAGTCTAATACATCTTTCAGATATTCGGAACTATTGTAAACAGGCAATCCGATGCTCAGTAAGGGAATGTTGTTGTTCATGCGTGCATATTTTTTACCTGTCAGATGGCCCCCAACTGAAAGCCGGAATTCGTTTCAAATTAAAATGTAGCAATGTTATCAAGCAAAAGGCAAATTAATCCGGGCCTTTATGAAGCGGTCAAAGATACCAAATTAATCAATATTTTTGCACCGTAATAGTCTTTGCGAACCCCAAAAAACTTTCAATGCTTTCAAATATTAAAGCCATCCTTAAGAATTCAGCTATCTACGGCTTTGGAAATCTATCCACCAAGCTCGCCGGTTTCATTCTCATTCCGATATATACTTCACATTTTTCGGTAGCCGAATTTGGT
>JAUZOX010000040.1 GCA_030706265.1 Bacteroidota bacterium
GAGATAATTAGATGACTTTTGTATCTTTGATTTAAATCTTGGTAAAATGAAAATTACTCGAAACGTTTTTCTGTTAGTCTGTTTTTTGCTTCTCAGCAATCTTGCTTTTTCTCAGCAAGAAATCGATACCGCTTCGCTTTCTCCGCGATTTATATTCCCTCATTTTACGGATGGTACTGTTTCATTCAAAGATGGGAATGTGGTCAATGTCAAGTTAAATTATGACACTTTCACAGATCAGATGCAGTTTTTGGCAAACGATAATTCGATGTTGCAAATTGCTGAACCTGAAAAGGTGATAAAGGTGGTGATATCTAACCGTACCTTTATTTATTATCAGGACTCATTCATTGAAGAGATTATTAATGGTCCCGTCTCTCTTTACGCAAGGCTTCACCAGGAGCGGATTGCCGAAAAAGTCGGTGCTTATGGTGGTGCAAGTCCTGCGGGAAGCATACAATCGTATTCATCGTATTCAGGTGATGGAAATGTTACTAAGCTTAGCAGTGCAGAAGCCGTTTCTTATAAATCCGATTATACTTTTTTTGTTTCCAGCAAGGGAAAAATAAGGATCGTTGCAATTCAAAAAGACCTGCTTAAATGCTTTTCATCGAATAAGGATTTGATTCAGCAAGAGATGGTAAAGGAAAAAACCAAGTTTAACTCGATTGAATCAGCCAAAAAAATTATCGAGTGGATTAACGCTAACGGCATAAAAGATTAGATCTGTCGGGATTGGTTCGGGCAAAAGATAATCAGACTGTTCTTTATTTAAAATAGTATAGGCGACCCCCAATAGTTTAATTTACGGATAAATGTTTTGGGGTCTGAATAGCCGTGTGTATATTCTCTATTATTTTTTTGGACAGAGTTGGGGTTTACGGGTGCCCAATACATAAGATGAGCACCTATGACTTGCAGGTATCACTCTGTTTAACAAGAAAAGGGAAAGGGGAGGTGTAGAACTAAAGGCTTATTAAAGAATCAAAGAAGAAGCATTTTAAACAGCAAGCTACAGTGACTTATGTTTTTTAGCTTTTTCATTTGCCGTCAGCTTTATTACAGTCGGGGTTTATTTTTAATGGATTTATTTAATCATACAAGTATCTGAAATCCTTAACCTAATTCTTGTTAATTTTGTAATTCAATACTGAAATATTTTGAAAGGAAAAGAATCAAAACCACATATAGGTATTTTTGGCCGCAGGAACAACGGTAAGAGCTCACTGATCAATGCACTGGCGGGTCAGGATATTGCGATCGTTTCCGGTATTGCAGGAACGACTACTGATCCCGTTAAAAAATCAATGGAGATAACCGGACTGGGTCCTGTTATTCTTGTTGACACTGCCGGAATTGATGATGTTGGAGAACTTGGCTCGAAGCGGGTCGAGAGGACCGTGGAAGCTTTAAAAACGGTAGATTTGGCCATCCTTGTCATTGCTCAAAATCAGTTTGATCAACCTGAACTTGATTTAATCGGCCAGTTTAAGGAATATGTCATTCCCTTTTTTATAATTCATAACAAAAGTGATATTCAGCATCTGGAGATTAATTTATCTGATCGTTTATCCAAAAAATTCTTGACGGATGTCTTGGAGTTCACTTGTCTGAACCCGGACAAAGATAACCTGGTTGCTGCAATACGCAAATACATGCCGCAGTCTGCTTATAAGACCAAGACATTGGTGGGTGATTTAATTAAGTATGGGGATGTGGTCTTGCTCATTACTCCGGTCGATATCGAGGCCCCCGAAGGCCGGTTGATATTACCGCAGGTACAGGTGATACGCGATATTCTCGATCATGATGGGGTTGCCGTCGTTGTTAAAGAGCGTGAAGTCGATGCCTATATCCGCAAAATGTCGCCACCACCTTCACTTGTCATAACTGACAGTCAGGTCTTTTTAAAAGCAGATGCCGCTATTCCAAAGCACATCCCGCTAACGAGTTTTAGCATCGTGCTTGCACGTCAAAAAGGTGACTTCGAAAGTTATATCAAAGGGACGCCTGCAATTGGAAAATTGAAGGATGGTGACCGTGTCCTGATGCTGGAATCATGTACACATCATGTGACCTGTGATGACATCGGGCGTGTAAAGATTCCACGATGGCTGAGTAATTACACCGGAAAGCAGTTGAAATTTGATGTGGTATCGGGCCTTGATAAATTACCGGTAAATATTCACGAATATGCATTGGTGGTACAATGCGGTGGGTGCGTAATTACGGGGAAACAACTCATTTCAAGGCTTAAGCCGGCTGTTGATGCCGGAATACCTGTAACCAATTACGGTATGGCCATTGCTTATTCGCATGGAATCTTTGAACGGGCCGTTGCTCCATTTCTGAAGCTTTTCAATGGAGAAGACGATTATTTATAAATCTTGTAAACATGAAACAACCAGTGGAAGATGAATATTATCGTTACAGGAGCCAGTAAGGGAATTGGATATGAAATTGTACGTGCTTTTGCAGCCCGCGAAGGTTGCAAGATCATTGCAATTGCCAGAAACGAAACGGCATTGTTGAGGCTGCGCGAAGATTGCAAATCTTCTTTTCCCGACTCAACCGTTATCCCAATAACCTTTGATCTTACTTTATCGGCATACAGAACAGAATTACTGCCCAGGATTGAGAAACATTTTAGCAGGGTTGATGTTTTGATTAATAATGCCGGGAAGATGATCAACAAACCTTTCGACGCCATATCAGAATACGAATTCGACACCTTGATGGATGTGAATGTGAAGTGTGCGTTTAAAATGATCAAACTGTGTTTGCCGATGATGCATAAAAGCGCTCATATTGTGAACATTGGGAGCATGGGGGGCGTTCAGGGTTCCGTTAAATTTGCGGGGTTGTCGGTATATAGCGCAAGCAAAGGGGCCTTGGCAATCCTTACCGAATGTATGGCAGAAGAGTTGAAAAGCAAGCATGTAAGCATTAATTGCCTTGCTTTAGGAGCCGTTCAAACCGAAATGTTTCAATCGGCCTTTCCGGGCGCAAAAGCTTCCAATACACCGGTGCAAATTGCGCATTTTATAACCGATTTCGCCCTTAATGGACAGAATTTTTATAATGGCAAGATATTACCGGTATCGGTGAGTACGCCCTGAATGGCAATGACATTTAGGATGTAGGTCAATCAGGCATTAATTATGGAGGAAAAATTTTATGGATGAGGTATCACACATGGGGGTTGTGGAAAAAGTCGAAGGTGATAAGGCTACGGTACGCATCACCTCTTTTTCAGCTTGCTCGGCCTGTAAATCGAAAGAGTTTTGTACGATGTCTGAGATGAAAGAAAAGTTTGTCGAAGTGCAGCTCAAAGAAAATCAGGAAGTAAAAGATGGGGATAACGTAAATGTGGTTATAGCGCAGAAACAAGGCGACATGGCGGTCATTCTGGCCTATGCCATTCCGATCATCATTTTCATAGGACTTTTGATAGGGGCAACTGCATTGCATACAAGCGAACTGATGGCAGGGATCATTGCATTGGCGGGGATTGGAGCCTATTTTTTGATTCTGCGACTTTTTAAAAATAAAATCGAAGGTAAGTTTATGTTTTATATAAAATAAATATCATCTTTAAGGATAATGATATATTTATTTTTGTTTTTATTCATCTTACAGCGAACTCCTGTCATGCGATAGATCATGATTAGCAATCAAAAACACGTTACTTTGTTCAGATGCAAAGGGATTAATACCAATTAAATATATTTGACTTTTTTATCGAACGGTAATAAAATATACTTTTATATAATTGACAGAATCGAAAAGGCTATTGTTAATTAATTCACAAACAATAATTTAAGTGTAATTTATAGCGATTCTAAAAAGTGTTTTAACGGCATTGATATTCAGTAAAATACAACTTTTTTTGTGAGGGTTTACAGACAAAAATAAGGGTATTCTATTGATAATCAATTGCGTGATAAATTGATTTTTTTGACCCTAAAATTGATTAGACCAGATTAATTGTTTTTACATTTGCCAACCTTTTCTAAATTTATTTATCAAAAGCAAAAACAAAAAGGGAGATCAACTTGTGAACTCAATTATTCTTTATGCTGTTTTGGCTATGTGTGCCATTGGTATCGTAGCTGCCATTATCCTATATATTGTTGCCCAAAAATTTAAAGTGATTGAAGACCCGCGCATTGATGAGGTAGTCGAGATACTGCCCGGAGCTCATTGTGGCGGATGCGGATTTCCCGGATGCAGAAGTCTGGCAGAAACCATTGTGAAGCGTGGATCGCTCGAAAACCTGAATTGTCCGGTAGGCGGCAAAAAAGTGATGGGAGAAATTGCAGCCGTATTAGGGCTGGTAGCCGAAGAGAAAGAACCTATGATCGCCGTTGTGCGTTGTTCCGGTTCAAAATCAAATGCTCCTGTTAAGGTTCAGTACGAAGGAGCATCCAGTTGTTCGTTTTTAAATCAGCTTAATGCCGGTGAGAGCGGTTGTCCATTTGGCTGTCTCGGCCAGGGCGATTGTGTCACTGTCTGCAAGTTTGATGCGATTTCAATAGATCCTGTGAGCGGTTTGCCGGTAGTCGACAATGATAAGTGCGTGGCTTGTGGCGCTTGCGTTAAAGCTTGTCCGCGACAAATCATTGAAATAAGATACAAAGGGAAAAAAGATCGGCGCATTTATGTTTCGTGTGTAAACAAGGAAAAAGGTGCAATTGCCCGCAAGAACTGTTCTGTGGCTTGCATAGGCTGTGGAAAGTGTGTTAAGGTTTGTCCTTCGGAAGCGATTACTCTCGAAAATAATCTGGCTTACATTGATTTTGAAAAATGTAAACTATGCCGGAAATGTGTCAAAGAGTGTCCCACGGGAGCGATTACAGAATTAAATTTTCCGGTGAGCAAAGAAATGACAAAGGTCACTTCTGAAATTGAGGCATAATCACTGATACGAATTAATTGGTATAACAAGACTACAAGGAGAAAATCAATTGAAAACCTTCAAGTTAGGGGGGATTCACCCCGAAGAAAATAAAATTTCGGCTCAACAACCCATTGAGATTGTCCCGATACCTCAAACCGTATATATTCCCGTTTCTCAACATTTGGGAGCTCCGGCCAAGCCAATTGTTGAAAAGGGCGATTTGGTGAAAACAGGCCAGTTGATTGCCAAAGGGGATGGGTTTATTTCTGCCAACGTGCATTCATCGGTTTCCGGTAAAGTTGTGAAAGTGGATGAAGTTGTCGATTATTCAGGTTACCGTCGTCAGTCGATCATTATCGAATCCGATGGTGATGAATGGGTTGAAACCATAGACAGGACTCCTGACTTAAAAAGGGAGTGTGCGTTGGAGCCCAAAGCGATCGTGGACAAGATCAATGAAATGGGAATTGTCGGTATGGGCGGTGCAACGTTTCCTTCTCATGTCAAATTAAGTGTTCCACAGGGTAAAAAAGCAGAATATCTCATCATCAATGGCGTTGAATGTGAACCTTATCTGACTTCCGACTATAGGTTAATGCTGGAAAGAGGGCGCGAAATCATGGTGGGCATCACTATTCTGATGAAAGGTCTGAAGGTGGATAAGGCAATGGTGGGGATTGAAAACAATAAACCGGATGCCGTTCGACTGATGAAGGATTTGTCATCTGAATTTAAGGGCATCACCGTTCACGCTTTGAGAGTAAAATACCCACAGGGAGCCGAAAAACAACTCATAAAAGCCCTGGTTAACCGCGAGGTTCCTTCAGGAAAACTGCCTATTGAAGTGGGATGCGTCGTTCAAAATGTCGGTACCGCGTTTGCAGTTTATGAAGCAGTTCAGAAGAACAAACCGCTCTTTGAGAGAATCGTTACCGTTTCGGGAAAGACGGTTAAAAAGCCATCCAACCTCCTTGCCCGGGTTGGTACTTCCATCAATGATTTGATTGTTGTGGCAGGTGGGCTTCCTGAAGATACCGGTAAGGTCATTAGTGGCGGACCCATGATGGGCAGGGCCTTGTCCAATACGGGAGCTCCAATCACAAAGGGGACTTCAGGCATACTCGTTATGTCTGAAAAGGAAAGCAAACGGAAAAAAACGATGAACTGCATCCGTTGCGGTCGTTGCTTAAATGTTTGTGCCATGGGACTTGAGCCCTTCCTTCTTGCCAATTTATCCGAGAATCAGTCCTGGGAGGAAGCTGAAGCCGAGCATATCCTGGATTGCATGGAATGCGGATCGTGCCAATATACATGCCCGTCTGGCAGGCCATTACTTGATTATATTCGTGTAGGTAAAAATAAGGTTGCACAAATTATAAGAACTAGAAAAAATTAACGTATGAATTTGATGACTGTATCGGGATCACCTCATATATATGGTGATCAAACGGTAAAGAAAATAATGTGGGGCGTGGTAATCGCCACGCTACCGGCCATGCTTGTTTCGGTTTGGTATTTCGGTATCGGCGCTATCACAACGACTGCTGTTGCGGTTTTGACCTGTGTGATTGCTGAATATTTGATGAGGCGGTACCTGCTCAATGAAGAACATCCGGATGTGAGTGACGGATCCGCTATCATCACCGGTATGCTTCTTTCATTCAATGTTCCCAGTAGTTTACCATGGTGGCAGACCATGTTGGGGAGTATTTTTGCAATTGGCGTTGCTAAAATATCTTTCGGCGGTTTGGGAAGGAACCTGTTTAATCCTGCTTTGGTAGGACGTGTTTTCCTATTGATTTCATTTCCGGTTAACATGACAACATGGCCAGTTCCATTATCAAACAGGTGGGTACTGGTTGATGCATTGACCGGTCCGACACCACTCGGACAACTCAAGGAGGGGCTTGCAAACGGCGAAACGATAGCCGCTTTGAAAGTACATCTGCCTTCATATCAGGATATGTTTATGGGACAAATTGGAGGGTCTCTTGGTGAAGTATCGGCTATCGCGATCTTGATCGGCGGGCTATACATGCTATACAGGGGCATCATCTCCTGGCATATTCCGGTTGCTTATCTTACAACCGTAGCGGTATTTTCAGGCATTTTATATTTGATTAATCCTGCGCATTACATAGATCCGCTCTTTCATCTGCTGGCAGGTGGTCTGATGTTAGGGGCTTTCTTTATGGCAACCGATATGGTGACTTCGCCAATGTCGCATAAAGGAATGTTGGTATTTGGTTTAGGATGTGGGTTGTTAACGGTCATGATTCGCAACTGGGGTGCCTATCCCGAGGGAGTGTCATTTGCCATCCTGATCATGAATGCTTTCGTACCATTGATCAATAAAGGATTTAAACCTAAAAGATTTGGGGAGGTGACAAATGGCTAAAATGGAATCTACATTAAAGAACATGATCCTTTCTCTTTCGCTCATTTCAATGGCCATGGCTGCCGGTTTAGGTTATGTGTATGTTTTAACAAAAGGACCTATCGAAGAAGCGGATAAAGCAAAGGAAGTCTCGGCAGTTACGGAAGTATTGCCTCATTTTGATAATGATCCGATTAAACAAAAAAAGGAGATCGAAGGGTTAACCTTTTATCCCGCGACAAATGGAGGGCAGCTTGTTGGTTGCGCCGTTAAAACATATACCACAAAAGGATTCAGTGGGAGATTTGATCTGATGGTTGGATTTAAACCTGATGGAACAATCCATAAGGTGGTGGTTTTAGAACAAAAAGAAACACCGGGTTTAGGGGCTAAAATGAACGATCCGAAATTCCGTGATCAGTTTATGGGTAAGAACTTAGCTACTTATAAATTAAAAGTTAAAAAGGACGGAGGTGACGTCGACGCTATTTCAGCAGCCACAATAAGTTCGCGTGCTTTCTGTGATGGCATTCAAAAGGCATATGACTTGTATATGAAAAATTTTGTAAAATCAAATTCAATGGCTAGTGTTAAAGCCGATTCTACGGCCGGGAAAGGAGGAAAGCATGAGTAATTTGAAACACTTTACAAATGGAATTATTAAAGAAAACCCAACTTTTGTCCTTGTATTAGGTACATGTCCGGTTCTGGCCATTACCACAACCGGATTTAATGGTTTTGGAATGGGAATGGCCACCGCCATGGTGCTTGTGCTTTCCAATATCTTTATCTCAATACTGAAAAACTATATTCCGGATAAAGTCAGGATCGCTGTATTTATTACCATTATTGCGACATGCGTCAGTGTAGTCGAGCTTGTAATGAAAGCTTTTACTCCGGATTTATATAAGGCTTTGGGTATTTTCATCCCATTAATCGTCGTTAACTGTCTTGTTCTTGGAAGGGCCGAAGCATTTGCGCAGAAGAAAGGAGTATTTGCTTCCGCATTGGATGGATTGGGCATGGGGATTGGATTTACCATTTCGCTTACATTAATCAGTATCGTTCGGGAAATATTGGGTAATGGTTCATTTTTCACTATTCCCATAATACCGGCAGGGGCACATCCCATGCTGTTATTTATATTGCCTCCAGGTGCATTCCTTACCTTCGGTCTTCTATTTGCGGTGATGAATGCATTAAAACGAAAATTTAAAATTTAATTCGGAACGACAATGGACTACATTAAGATAATTATCCTCGCAATTATAGTCAATAACATCATACTATCCCAATTCCTGGGTATATGTTCTTTCCTTGGTGTAACAGGCAAAGTCTCTACCGCAATCGGTATGGGTGCAGCAGTTACCTTTGTGATTTCAATGGGAAATGCAATCACCCACCTGATTCAAACCTATATTTTGATTCCCTATCATATCGAGTTTTTGCAAACCATTACCTTTATTTTTGTGGTGGCGTTTCTGGTTCAGATTGTTGAAATCATTGTCAAGAAATCAGTCCCAACTCTATATCAGGCACTGGGTATCTATCTTCCATTGATTACAACCAACTGTGCTACGCTTGCAGTAGCTTTGCTTGCAGTGCAAAATCATTATAATCTGGTACAGAGTGTTGTCTATGCCATTGCAATCGGAATCGGGTATACGCTTGCCATGGTTCTGATGGCCGGTATCAGGGAACAGATGGAAATAAATGGTTACCCCAAAGGCATGCGAGGCTTCCCCATGACGCTCGTCATCGGGAGTTTGTTGGCAATGGCCTTTATGGGTTTCTCGGGATTGGTGAAATAAGAAAAGGTTAAGAAATAAAAGCAGAAAGGGCCGGTGTCATTGACAACCGGCCCTTTCTGCTTTTATATACCATATTCTTGCCAGTCTGTTTCACGCATGTCACCTTTTCTTTCGTAACTAAGGTGCATTCCAAAAGCAGCTGCAAGGGCTGTGGGAGTATGCGATTCAACTCCTGTTTTATTGACATAATCACGAAGGATTTGTTTATAATCAGGATGTACGCAATTGTTGATGATTTCCTCCATCTTTGCTTTAGGCGATTTAGCTCTTAAATCGGCGATTCCTTGTTCTGTGATCAGCACCTGTACCGAATGTTCGCTATGATCGGTGTGTGATACCATGGGGACAAAGGCGCTAATCTTTCCACCCTTTGCAACAGATGGACATGTGAAGATGGAGATATAGGCATTTCGTGTAAAGTCACCCGAACCGCCTATTCCGTTCATCATCCTGCTCCCCATTACCTGGGAACTGTTTACGTTTCCAAATATATCGGCTTCAAGCGCGGTGTTGATTGATATGATACCTAACCGACGGGCAACTTCAGGACTATTGCTGATCTCCTGTGGACGAAGTATCAAACGATCATGGAAGAATGGAAGATCATCATAAACCTGTTTCAATACGTCCTTAGAAACGGTTAATGAGCAACCGCTTGCAAAACGAATCCTGCCTTGTTGCATCAACCCGATTACCGAATCCTGGATGACTTCAGTGTACATTTCGAATTCCGGAATCGCTTTGTTATTACCCAATGCTCCCAGTACAGCGTTGGCAATGTTACCGACTCCACTTTGAATAGGAAGGAAGGAGGAAGGTATTCTGTTTTTCGCAATTTCACGGGTCAGAAAGTCTGCAACATTCTGACCGATCATGTCCGTTACAGCATCGGTCTTTGAAAAGCCCTTGACTTCATCAGGAAGATTCGTTTCAATGATTCCAACGATTTTGGAAGGATCTACTTTGATTGTCTCGGTACCTGCCCGGTCCGAGGGTTTATATATGGGGATTTCTCTCCGGTAGGGGGGATCCAGTTGAACATGAATGTCATGAATTCCTCTCAGCGATTTGGGGTGGTAATGATTCAATTCGATGATAATACGGTCGGCTACCTTACAAATAGTAGGTGAAATTCCTACCCCTGTTGTAATCACGATTTCACCGTTTTCATTCACATCACAAGCTTCGACAATAGCCCAATTGATTTTACCCAGAAAACCGTAGCGAATACTTGGACCCACTGATGAAAGGTGGGAATCAAAATATTCTGCCCTTCCGGTATTTATCAGCTCTCTTAAGTCCTTGTTTGATTGGTAAGGCGTGCGGAAAAGCACTGCATCAGCTCGTGCCAATGCACCATCTAATGAATCACCTGTTGAAGCTCCGGTAATCACTCCAATCTTGAATGGATTACCTTTTTCATGTTCTCGTTTTGCTCTTTCTGCAATGGCCAATGGGGTGACCTTAACTGAACCAGCCGGCGTAAATCCGCTAAATCCAACGACATCCTTGTTGTTGATGTAACTGGCCGCTTCTTCGGCTGTAATGAATGGAATTGCCATAATGCTAACTTTAATATATGGGATTTTTTGAATATCCTTAATGGTTCAAAAAGGAGGTGCAAAGGTAATGCTTTCTTAGATAAATGGAGCCATTATAAAATATAGAAAATGTCTTTGGCTTTGGAAATCAGGAAATATATTATCAACCTGAGCAGTTATAGCTCTTTAGGGAAGAACCATATTTATATGATAATTCGCTCCATAACCTTTTTTGAATGTCATTAAAACAAGTTAACTTTGCTCATCTTAATTGAAATCAGTTTACAATTTTTTTCTCAACTTTATAATTGAATTAGTTTACAAACATTAAAACACAATCAACGTGGATTCTACCTTACTATTTAAAGAATTTTACCAACTTTATGGTAATGAAAATGTAGCACCAGAGCTTTTTTTTGCTCCGGGTCGCGTTAATTTAATTGGTGAACATACCGATTATAATGGCGGTTATGTATTGCCGTGCGCCATCAGTTATGGTACTTATCTGCTGGTTCGTAAGATTGATGCACCGGTTGTCAAATTTGCCACTACCAATTTTGATTTGAAAGCAAATATTTCACTTTCTGATTTGCATATCAAACAGCCGGGAAAATGGATCAACTATCCTCTTGCTGTCATTGATCAGTTTGTTAAACTTAATGTTGAGATCAAGGGATTGGAATTACTGTACTCTGGTAATATCCCCAACGGAGCTGGTCTATCGTCGTCGGCTTCTATCGAAATGGTCACTGCCGTTGCATTGAGCAACGTTTTCAATTACAAGATTTCAATGGTCGACATGGCAAAATTGTCCCGTCGTGCTGAAAATGATTTCGTCGGCATGAATTGCGGCATCATGGATATGTTTGCTATCGGGATGGGGCACAAAAACGGAGCTCTTTTCCTTAACTGCCGGACCTATGAATACGACGTGATTCCTGCAAATGTTGCCGGATATTCGTTGGTAATCATGAATACGAACAAACGTCGCGGCCTTACCGATTCAAAATATAATGAAAGAGTTGCAGAATGTCAGGCAGCCTTGGATGCTTTGAGCGTCGACGGTAAACTGATAGATCTTTCAGATCTGAGTCTGGAAGAGTTTACAAAAAGACAACAACTCATAAAAGACGAAACTGTTCGCAAACGTGCTCATCATGTTATCAGTGAAAATGCAAGGGTATTGGGAGCCGTTGAAGCTTTGAAAAACAACCGTATTGCCGAATTCGGACAACTGATGAATGCTTCTCATGATTCATTGCGCACAGATTATGAAGTTACCGGATTCGAACTGGATACGATTGTAAACGAAGCCCGCAAAATAGATGGTGTGATTGGTGCCCGGATGACAGGCGCAGGATTTGGGGGCTGTGCAATTGCACTTGTCAAATCAGAAAACGTGGACGAATTCTGTAAAGTGGTCGGCAAAAACTATGAAGAAAAGACTTCATTAAAACCGGATTTCTACATTGCAGAAATAGGAGACGGAGCACGAAAACTCTAAAGAACATTCTAAAATAATGAAAGGCAGACCGGTAA
>JAUZOX010000400.1 GCA_030706265.1 Bacteroidota bacterium
AATAAATTGGCATACTGAAGAGACGCAAAATATTGTTTCTCTTTAATATGCCAATTTACTTTTAAGTAGTAACTGATATTTTCACCTTTAAACCATAAACGTTACCATTTAACGGATAGCTTTTTCAAAGAAGCGGGCAGCTTTTCAAATCCCTTAACGACCACGGGGCTCACACAGGGTTGCCCGTTTTTTTCCAGGATGGTTTTTCCTTTTTGAGGATCAGCCAAAAAGGCGACAAACTTTTCAGCAAGCGCTTTGTTGGGTGCGTTTTTAAGCACCGTTATGCTGTATATCATGGGTTCCCCTTTCTGCGCAATCTTTTCACCCGGTTTCTTCCCATTGATCTCAACCGACGAAGTGGCATACCAATCGGCCAGATTCTTGTTTTTAAGGTTGACCGAATCGGGTAGCACTAAATATTTCAGGTGATGCTGTTCGGCAACAGAGCGATACAAAAACGTATAGTCAATGGTGTTGCTTTCCAGCAAAGCCAACAGGTCTACTTCCTTGGGACGGATATAGCCATTGTCTTTATTCAGCAACGTCTTTTCCAATCCCTGATTCTTATAATACCGTTCAGAAAGCTGCATGCATTGAACGGCACGGTATCCGCAAGGATCGGCGTTGGGATCCGAACGGCCGAATCTGACATCTTTCTTTTCCAATAACTTATACCAGTTTTGGCCATTCATCTCCGAAGCATATTTTGCCTTTGGCGCAAATACGATGGCCATCTCGTTTAATCCAAATGCCATATTCCAGTCGGCATAGGCAGGAACGAGCATTTGATCGATCACTTTGTAATCGGCAGAGGCCATGATATCACAGGGTTGTTTCAGGTCTGTGATCTTGCGGGCACAAGCAACGCTGCCATTCGATTCTAGCAAGACCCTCACTCCGGGATTTTCTTTTTCAAAGGCAGCTGCCATTTCCTTCATCGGCAGACTCAGACTGCCGGCATGAAAAACGATCAGTTTTTGATTTTTCGTTTTCGACGGATTACAGCTTACCATAAGTGCAATCAAGGCGATAAGACTTAAGACACGGGTAAATCGATTCATTATCATCTTTTTTAGGGTTTTGTATCTTCAATTGTATTTGGATCATCGTTTGTAATCTCCCGGATAAAATCCTCAAATGCCAATTGAATCACCCCATCAACCCGGGCATGTAAATGGTCAAAGGCTTCTACCAGCCTCTTCCCTTCCGGCGTCAGTGTTGAAGTACCACCGTCCTTTCCGCCCCGGCTCTTATCCAGCAACTGAAAGCCCAACTGTTCCTCTATCTTTTTTAAATCGCCCCAGGTACGCCGATAGGTTAATCCAAGCGCTTCGGTTGCGGCCATGAGAGATCCGGTTTTCTCAATGGCTTTTAATATCTGCCATTTTCCATCTCCCATGATCCCCTCCCCCGTCTCGGTCGATAACCAGATTTTGTATTCGGGTTTGATCTTTACTGTTGCCATGCTTTTATAATTTGTATTAAACAGGTTGCATGTAACTCGCATAGTAGATTTTCACTCTTGTTGGTGATCTTCAATCACGCTCGTTTCATCCGTATTTGCGTTTCCAAACATACTCAATTCACATTGAATAGGTTTAAGCCAACATATCACAAAGATAAATTCTTATGTCATATATTCAAATATTGAAAATCATTTGCTTATTATTCAGCAAAACAGATCAGAAATATATTTCGACATGCATGTTTATGGCCGGGACATCGGCCGCCATCAAAAGATCCCGAACCTCATTGATCATGGCACGATTCCCACACAAATAATAATGTGCTTTTGAATCGGGCTTGTGCTTTCGGAGGTAATCGGTCACCCGCCCATAAAACTCGCTCCCCGATTCTGAGGTAGTACATTGAATATATTGCCCATTCCGGTAAATTGTACGATCATATCCTTCATTTAAGTTTCGAACCCCATGAAGAAGGGTATAATGTAACCGGGGATATGATAAGACCATACAATGAAATGGCGAGATACCGGTTCCCGATGCAATGAAGATGTTTTCATCATTGGCATAATTGTCTTCCAGGTTGAATGAGCCGTATGGACCGCTTACCCAAAGGTGGTCACCTGAACGAAGTTGCTTTAAACGAAATGAGAACGAAGCCGTATCTACCAACTGTACTAAAATTTCAAGATAAGATGCCGTTACAGGACTGTATATTGAATATTCCCGTCGTTCAGGCTGATCCGGGATGCCGAGCTTTACATATTGTCCGGCTTGAAATGCCAGTTCGCTTCTTTCAAACCGGAGTACAAATGCCGAAGCGGTCAAAGTACGGACTCCAAGCACGGTTGCTAACTTTTCTTCTTTGAGATTCTCCATGAATTGTATCTTGTGGCTGCTAGTATTATTTTAGATAGAAAATTAACTTCAATTAAAAAGAAATGTTTGATTCGCTACCCCAAAGCCGCACAATTTTTAAATCATAAAAGCCATTTGCTTTTTTCACTTTCCAGCCTGTGACAAACATCCGGGAAACATTTTCCGGTTTATGCATTTTGCATAATTATAAATACTACCTTTGCAAAAAACTTTATAGATATGGAATTGAATGTAAAAGAGATCATTAACTCTACGCTTATTCTCTTTTCGATTATAGATATCACTGGAAATGTGCCGATTGTCATTTCACTGAGAAATCATGTAGGACATATTCAGGCAGGCAAGGCAACCATGGTTGCCTTTGTGATCATGTTGGTTTTTCTTTTCCTGGGAAATGAGCTGCTCAAGTTGATCGGGATAGACCTCCCTTCATTTGCTATTGCCGGGTCCGTCATCATATTTATCATGGCGCTTGAAATGATTTTGGGCATCCAGATCATGAAGGAAGTGGAGACGGAAACGGCGTCAATCGTACCATTGGCATTTCCCTTACTGGCAGGACCCGGCGTATTTACCACCCTGTTATCGATCAGGGCCGAATACAAAGTGGAAAACATCGTAGCAGGGATCATCATCAACCTGGTATTTGTGTACCTTGTACTAAAGCGGACAAAATATATCGAACAATTCCTAGGAAAGAACGGATTAACAGTGCTCCGCAAGTTCTTTGGCATCATTTTGCTGGCCATTGCCATCAAACTTTTCAAAACCAATATTGGGCTGTAATAAAAATCAGGCCAACGAGATTTTATAGAGATATCAGGGCTGGCTTTTCTAAAGCACGCCATTTCAGACAACATGGAGTTTACAACCCCATTTAAAGACCAAATCCAATTTGATTTACCCACAATTAATTCTTTCGGGGAAAACTGATGACGATTTTAAATTCCAGATTTTCTTTGACGGTAGCATAACTGTAAGCCCCCAGCCTGTAATATGCGCCCAACCCCACTCCGTACACGTTTAAATCGAGCAGGTTATTAAGCTGAACGCCTGCTTCTGCAAAGCCATTGTGCATATCCATTACCGGCAGAAAATAAAGTAGAGGATCGGTTTGCAGTTTACTCCAGCCATAGTTAAAAACAAGTTCGGGGCTGGGGTTAAATAACAGGGTATGGGAAAAGAGGTTTCCAAAATGATGGGAGAAGAACAGTCCGATACTTTTATCGCTTATAAACTCGTTGGGATGCATCGTCACAAAACTACCCGGGGCAAAGAGCCCGAATTTACCAAACGTCCCCCCACCATTGAA
>JAUZOX010000401.1 GCA_030706265.1 Bacteroidota bacterium
AAACCCCTCCTTCATATTGGGATTGAAGCCGTTTGTCTTATCAAAGTCAGCCCTGCGAAACATCGATGAAACCACGAAGAGGTTTTTGGCCAGCAGCTTTTCAAGGGTAAACTCTTCCGTCCGGATCTCTCCCTTTCTGTATCCAAAAGATTGGGCATTGCAGGCCACTAATTTTACCTCACCGTCGTCCTGCAATATTCCGGCAGCCAATTCCAGGTAATCCTCCGAGATCAGATCGTCTGCATCCAGTGGCAGGATGAAATCACCCGTCGAATGTTGAATCCCGTAGTTTCTGGCTGCAGAAACACCCTCATGGTCTCTTTGATAAACAGTGATCCGTGACGTCGGTAGGGTTGACAAATAGGTTAACGTTGCTTTATCCGTAGAACCGTCATCCACAATGATGATTTCAAAATTGGGATAAGTCTGTTTTAAGACACTTTCGATGGTCGCCTTAAGATGTTTGCCCGAATTGTAACAGGGAATAATGACCGAAATCCTGTTCCTTGCATCTATTTTATGCATTATTAAAAACGGTATTGGATTCCCAGTTGCCCATGGAAATTAAACAAATCCCTGCTTTCATTCCAGTATTGTTGCGGCACGCTTAGCTTGGGATCATACTGCCACTCATAATTGATGGAACGGATAAACTGGGTATTGACATTGAACAGCAGATGCCCAATATCCCATGAGGCGACAATTCCGCCGCTCAGATCTACCCAGTTTTTCCTTGGATCCTTTATGGCATCGTAAAAATAATTGTTGTTGTGCACAAAACGTTCTATCTGTATTCCAAGATTTTTTAATCCTTTGACCCAACCGATCTGGATGGTTTGCAGATTACTACCCGGTCCTATTCCTGCTCCCAGTACTTGTCCCAGATTAGTATATCCTTCTGTTATAGGTGTATGCGTATACCAGTCTATAGTCCAACCTCTGTTAATGGTCGCACTGTTGCTTTCCAACTGGGAGACCTCCATATTGATCTGGATATATTCATCCTTATGAACCTTTAATGGAATCAGCTTTCTCAGACCCAGAATATAAGCCGCCGAATGGGAGGCTTCCTGCAGGAAATCCCGCATGTTCCAGTTATGATCTTCCCTTCCGTATTCAAAATAGATTTCCCCATGTTCTTCCGGCCATAGCCATCGCATAAAGATGGAGGCGATCTGATCCCTCCCCTTGGCATCTTCCGAGGTGCCACCATCGGAGGCTTTGGTCACGGGGGTAATGACCGGTAAATAATCGTTCAAACTCTTTAAGCTCTTTCCATACGAAATAAAACTCCGGGTTAATCCCAGGAAAAGACCGGGTATCCACTTTGGCTGATAGCTCAGTTCCAGCCCGTTTAAATAACGCCAGTTACTGTTTCTGGTGGCCGAATCACCCGAAACATCCAGGCGGCCTGCAATCAGTTGCCCTTCGAACGATCCGATCGAGGTTTTGACGGGCCTTACCGTATTCAGGGTGAAGTGTTCAAATCCAGGGGCATTGTTTGTCATCAACAATGCATTATAGGTTCCGGGGCCCCACCATAGGTTTTCATTGGATAGGCCGAATGATATCGATCCCGCCGTCAGGCGGATGCTGCTTTGTCCCCAAAACAGCTTTTGATAAGGAGTATTCCCAAATCGTTCGGGTAAATCAATATAACACAAATATTTAAAATAGCCCTGATAATCAGGATTGCCTTTAAAATAGCTGTTTTCGGCATAAACCGCTTCCGGTTTCAACTGAATGCTCAAAGGACCTAATCGGACAAAAAGGCCGGCGCTAAAGAGTGTTTGATATCCCCTGGCGGGGATCATGGCCCCGTCATTGATCCCATAAGGATGATCGGAATTATATTGTTGAATCCATTCAACAGGTAAGAGCTTGATGAGTCCATTTTCATTCCGGAAATGCAGCGTACCGTCAAATTTTGACCTGCTGCTTTTGTGCAGTGCACTGTCCGGATCAATATTTTTTTTGTGCTTATGGAGTGCATCCGGAAAAAGGGGAAAAGAGGTAAAAGAAACAGTTGAATCCATTTGCCCCATGAGCTGGGCATTGCGATAGGCGTTTTCAATTGCCGTAGTTCCCACCGTGAGGGTTTGTCCCCAAAGTCCTGTTGGACAGATCAGGAATAAAACGATGATAATATTAAAAAGCCTGAATGATTTAGCCATACCGGATAAATTTTAAAAACGATAGGTAATCCCCAATTGAAAATGATAGTTGTAGATGTCTTTCCCGGCCACCCAATATGTCGGTGAATAGATCATTGGAAAATTCCACCCGTAATTCATGGTTTGAATGGACTCGACCCTGGCATTAAACAGTAAATTCCGGTAATCCCAGTTTGCGACCACCGCTTCACTGAAATCGATCCAATGGCTCCGGATCTCCTGAACATAGGTGTAAAAGAAATCATTGTTGTGCAGATAGCGGTTGATTTCAATGCCGATCTTCTTAAAGGATTTGACCCACGCCACATTCACCGTCTGGATGTTACTGCCGGGGCCTATGCCTGCCCCCAGCAACTGTCCCTGGTTGGTATAGCCATCCCTGACTACATCACTGATGTACCAGCTTTGGCCGCCCCTGTTCCGGGTTGTGGGGTTCATCTCCAGTTGAGTCAGCTCCAGGTTAAACGAAAGGTATTCATCCTGAAAACTCTTCAATGGCATCAGCTTTTTGAACCCCAACACATAGGCGCTGGAATACGATGCTTCCACCTCCAGGTCCCTGGGGTTCCAGAAATAATCCCTTCTGCCGTATTCCAGGTAGACTTCGCCGTGTGATTTTAGCCAAACCCAGCGCATAAACAGGGATGCCATTTGATCCCTCTTTTTTGCGTCTTCGGCTGCGCCCCCGTTGCCTTTTTTGCCAAAGGGATTCAAGACCGGGAGATAATCGTCAAAGCCCTTTCCCAGGTCTTTGCTGTACACCATGAAACTGCGGGTCAACCCCAGGAACAGGCCCGGGACCCATTTGGGTTGATAGCTCACTACCAGTCCGTTCAGATATCTCCAGTCATCGGACTTTGGCACATACAACAAGGTCTGAAAATATCTCCGGTCCGCTTCGGGTGGCGGAAACCCGGAGCTTTCCAGTTTACCGGCGATGAGTTGTCCTTCGAATGAACCGATTGGGGTCTTGACAGGCCTAATGGTGTTTAAGGTGAGGTGCTTAAAGCCGGGGGCATTGTTAGTCATCAGCAATGAATTGTACATTCCGGGCCCCCACCACAGGTTTTCGGTAGAAAGTCCAAATGAGAAGGCCCCGTAGTTCAAATGGATGCTGCTTTGTCCCCAGAATGCTTTGGTAAAGTCTTTGAGGCCGAACCGCTCGGGCAGATCGATGTTGTTCAGATCGTAGTTGTAATATTGGTACCAACGTTGATCCGCCAAAACGGGATCATAGAGGGTATGGGGAAAGCCTTCATAGTTGCTGTTCCCGGCATAGACGATCTCCGGCTGCAATTGAATGCTTAAGTGCCGGTACCGGAAATAGATCCCCCTGCTGTACATCGTCTGATAACCTCTGGCAGGGATCATGGGTCCATCGTTAAATCCGGCCGGCCGGTCCGTATTGAATTGATTGATCCAGGTAGCGGGTAAAAACTTAAAGAGTCCATTTCCCTTTGCAAATGTCACGGTGCCCT
>JAUZOX010000402.1 GCA_030706265.1 Bacteroidota bacterium
AATGGCCGGAACCAGAAAAAGGAATGCAAAAGGGGCAATCGTAAATAGGCTGTCTACAGAAGCATAGCCATTGTCAATTATGTTGTATTCTGTAGAAAAGACCCATAAAAAGAGCGCATTGGCCAGTACAAAGACTGCCAGTACGATAAATCCGGTGAGTGAGTTCAGGAAATTGGCTAATTCCTTTTTGAAAAGTGCAAACATAGCAATGCATTTCGATGGATGCAAAAATAGTGAATTGTAAGGTTACTGTTAACTATAAAATATGAGGTCCCGTGCCAACTTCAAACCCGGTTAATAAAATACCACCTGATTCTGAAAATTCTAATCCAAAAAATTGATGACTATTGTTGAATCCATTTCAAGTCCGAGCATGTTATTGGCCTTTCCCCTGTTGATGGCAATTTCCATAAACCCGTGTGTACCAAACAGCACGACGATCTCGCCTTCGGGAACATCTCCGTATGCACGGTATTCTCTAAATGGAGTCGCTTTATGTCCGCGGAAACTCAAACTAAACTTCCGCTTGTTACCCAGCTGCCTGAATAAAGTTTCACTGATATTGCTGATCAGATTTCCGTATGAGTCAATGTAAATCACATTGCCCCTTATGGTATTGCCATTAACGACCGGCTGCAACGACATCTTTTGGGTTAATCCGGTGTGCGAGTAGCCCAGTTCCAAAATAGGCTTCCCGTGTGCAATATGTGCCGCGGCTTTTACAAACCGGTCGCGGGATGAAAAAGTCTGGTAATTTGAATCAAGATATACATCGAGCATCACCATCTCCTGGGGTTCTTCATCAAATATCATGGAAAACACGCCCGAATCGGCGCCGATAAAATAATAGCCATTGTGATGGATGACGACATGCGGATGATCTTCACTCTCCTCGGTCAATACGCCGATGATGTGAATAGTTCCCGCCGGAAAGTCCCGATAGAAATTCCGGATGACGAAAGCGGCTTGCCGGATATTGTATTTTGGAATATCGTGCGATATATCTACAATAACAACCCCGGGAATTTGCTTTAGCAAGGCCCCTTTTACGGCGCCCAGATAAGGATCACGATACCCCCAATCGCTTGTTAATGTAATAATCGGCATAGAAATATTTCAGATTAGCTTCTATGAAAAACAATGTGATTTTGAACTAACTTTGTAAGGCCAAAAGTAAAGAAATTCATTCAAAAAGTTTCAGAAACAGTGATTGAAATATCCTTATTTTTGAATTGGGATGTCAATAGCACAAAACCAACTACTTAATATACATGTATCCTATTAACTGAATCGCATTACATGTTGGAAAAGACCATTAATCTCGAGGCTTACAGCGTGATCGACTTATTCGGAGTCAACGACCGGCATTTGAATGAAATCAAGGATTGTTTTCCCAATTTAAAGATTGTCGCCCGTGGCGAAATGTTGAAAGTCTCGGGTGAAGAGACGGCAGTTGCCAACTTCGACAAACGGTTTCACCTGTTGCTTGCTCAATTTGAGCATTTTGGAAAGATATCGGATATCGATATCCGGCAGATCCTGCAATCAGAAGATGAGGATCAACCGGTTCAAAAACCGGATACGGATGTCCTGGTTCATGGCCGGGGGGGAATGATTATCAAGGCAAAGACACCCAATCAACAAAAAATTGTAGATGCCTTTAAAAACAATGACATTGTCTTTGCCGTCGGGCCGGCAGGCACAGGCAAGACCTACACTGCCGTTGCACTGGCAGTCAGGGCACTGAAGAACAAAGAGGTTCGCCGTATCGTCCTTACCCGTCCGGCAGTCGAAGCAGGAGAAAGCCTTGGATTCCTGCCCGGTGACCTGAAGGAAAAGCTGGATCCCTATCTTCAACCCCTCTATGATGCCCTCCGGGATATGCTGCCGCCACAAAAACTGATTACCTATCTTGAAGATGGCACCATCGAAATCGCCCCCCTCGCCTTCATGCGTGGCCGTACGCTCGATAATGCTTTTGTCATTCTGGATGAGGCCCAAAATACTACGGCCAACCAAATCAAGATGTTTTTGACCCGCATGGGAAAGACCTCCAAATTCATGGTAACCGGAGATATCACCCAAATTGACCTGCCCCGCAATCAGAAATCCGGATTGGTACATTCGAGCCAGATATTAAAAGACATCGAGGGTATCGCGGTTGTCCAGCTCGATTCCTCAGATGTAGTGCGCCATAAGCTTGTTGCACTCATCATCAACGCATATGAGCGGGATGCCGAACTGAGTAATTATGAAACGAGCATGGTCAAAGATCACAAACAACGATGAAAATCATCCATGCGAGTTCCATCCGACCACTTTAATACAAATTATTATTTACGGATGAAACGAACTCATTTGACAAAGACAAAAAACGGTGAATCAGGCTTACATGCAATCGCCATATCACCGGTTAATACAAATGACTTACACATAACACTTCAAAAAATAGAAACGATTAAATAATTAAACTAACACCGCATGAAAAACGCTATCGTCAGAACAGACTTCCGGTTTAAAGACCAGAAGAGTGTATATAAAGGGAAAGTACGTGATGTTTACAACATTAAAGATGAGCTGCTTGTAATGGTAGCAACGGACCGCATCTCCGCTTTCGACGTGATTCTTCCCGAAGGCATCCCCTATAAAGGACAGGTATTAAATCAAATCGCAGCTAAGTTTTTAGACGACACCGAAGACATCGTACCAAACTGGAAGATTGCAGTTCCCGATCCGATGGTTACCATTGGCCGCCTATGTGAGCCCTTAAAAGTCGAGATGGTGATCCGGGGCTACCTTTCGGGTCATGCATGGCGTGAATACAAAGCAGGGAAACGCTCTATCTGCGGCGTCACCATGCCCGAAGGCATGAAAGAAAACGACCGGTTTCCGGTGCCGATGATCACGCCAACCACCAAAGCGGCCGTAGGACACGACGAAGATATTGCACCCGAGGATATTATCCGTCTGGGTTTTGTTTCCAGGGAGGACTATAACAGGTTGGAAGATCTGACCAGAAAACTTTATCAACGCGGAAATGAAATAGCCAACAGCATGGGGCTGATTTTGGTCGATACCAAATATGAATTCGGAAAGGTTGACGACGAAATCTATCTTATCGACGAAATCCATACCCCGGATTCTTCCCGCTATTTTTACAAGGAAGGATACGAAGAACGGCAAGCCAAAGGGGAACCCCAGAAACAACTCTCAAAAGAATTTGTACGCGAATGGCTGATGGCAAACGGCTTTCAGGGTCAGGAAGGACAAGTCGTCCCCGAGATGACCGAAGACTATGTGATCTCGGTTTCCGACCGCTACATCGAGTTGTACGAACAAATCACAGGACAACCCTTTGTAAAAGCCGATACTTCAAACGTAATCAGCAGGGTTCAAAAGAACATCGAAGCCTTCCTGGCAGCTTATTACCGTTAAATACTTTACCCGGTTCGCCAGATCTGCTGACGATCCGGGTAATGCTTTTACACTCTTACCCTGTTCGACTTGATAAGGGTAATAATAGCATAAAAAAGAATGGGCGCCTGACGCATAATCAGGTGGTTACAGGTTCAATCCCTGTTGGGCCCACTCATAAAATGAAACACTTACACTTCTTCATGTAGGTGTTTTTTTATGTGGTGCCAGAAAAG
>JAUZOX010000403.1 GCA_030706265.1 Bacteroidota bacterium
GAGTGTATACAGACGGCCGCCCGTCGTTTGAAATCCGCTAAAAAGGAAGAGAACTGATAAATAGAGATTCGGTTATCGCCTTATTGATTACTGGCAACGCATCATGAACCGAGCATGTTTGAAAACACAAGCACTGTTGAACCGAAAATATATACGAGTTCCATTTGACTGATTTAGTGTAAATTATTTACAAATGAAAAAAGACATCATACTGGCAGGTGTAGGAGGACAGGGGATTCTTTCGATAGCTGCGATCATTGGGACGGCTGCAGTAAAAGCCGGGTTATTTCTTAAACAAGCCGAAGTGCACGGCATGTCACAACGTGGAGGTGACGTACAGTCCAACCTGCGTATTTCGGATGAACCCATTGCCTCTGACCTGATCCCCATCGGGAAGGCAGACCTGATCATCTCCATCGAACCCATGGAGGCGCTTCGTTATGTGCCAATGCTTTCGTCTGAAGGTTGGATCATCACCAATACGACACCGTTTATCAATATTCCTGATTATCCGGCTAAGGAAGCAATTCTGGGTGAGATTGGGAAACAGCCCGGCAATGTTATCCTGGATGCGGAGGCAGCTGCCAAAAAGATCGGATCTGTCAAATGTGCCAACGTCGTGATCCTGGGGGCTGCCACACCGTTTCTTGGCTTGAGTTACTATCAGATTGAAGATGCCATCAGGGTTATGTTTGGCCGAAAAGGAGAAGATGTTGTAAAGATGAACCTGGATGCCTTGAAAGCAGGGAGCGAACTGGCAAAGCAGCAACTTCATCAAACCCGGTAAATCGTTTCATACGTAAAATAATTTGATTAAATAGGTCGTATAGAGCTCGCATAAATGCATTCTTGGTCCAAGTTTAGGCGTAAGCATATTTGGTTCAAGTTTAGGCGGTAGCCGTTATTTGGACCAAATATGCGATTAAGGACTTTTATAAGGATTGGGGATTAGCAGATCGCGGGTCAAGCCCCCAATGACAGTACGGATTAAACCTCATTTGGTCATGGTAGGGCTGATTTATCTGCCCATCCTTTTCTTTTTCCGGTCCGGGTTGGCGCTGCGTTCACACTTGAGCTAAAAGCTCCTAAAATCCTGCACCCTTCCAGCTTAAAATCATTAAATAATGTTTTCAGATTCGGTATCCTGTTTGGGTTGTCTTTTTTTCTTCTCGTAAAAATGCATGTTCCTCATGTATTCGTATACTTTTGTAGGAAGAAAAAAATCCATGTTCTTTTCATTTTGGATGCCTTGGCGGATGAAGCTGGCTGAAATTTCGATCAGGGGAGCCGGAACGAATTTAATGTGTGGATGTTCAGCCCATTTACCCGGTTCGTAGCCCGGACGAGGATAGATGTATAATTCGTACTGCCCGAGAATTTCTTCCCAGTTTTTCCATTTATGAAAAGTATGCAAGATGTCCATGCCGCCAATCAAAACGAAATGATAATCGGGATAATCCTCTGCAAGATAGGTCAGGGTGTGGATCGTATATGAAGGTTGGGGAAGCTTCATTTCTATATCACAGACTTTAAGCCGGGTGTGATCTTCGGTTGCAAGCCTGACAAGTGTGACCCGGTGTACATCCGAAAGCAGGGTCTTTTTATCTTTCAACGGATTATGAGGCGAAACGACAAACCATACTTCATCCAGATCGGTGAATTCAACCATATAGTTTCCGATAATCAAATGACCGGTATGAATAGGGTTGAACGAACCAAAAAACAGACCGATTTTCTTTTGGGTGGTTTGCATGGGTGAGGTGATTTTTTATTCGCTGATAAACCTTTCGATGACCTTTTCGATCTCAGGAGTAGACCGGTCCAGGTTATCGTTAAGCAATATGTAATCAAACTTATCGGCAAACGACATCTCCCATTTTGCCTTGTCAAGCCGTTTGGCCATGCTTTCAGGTGTTTCGGTGTCACGATAACGGAGCCGGGCTTCAAGTTCCTCGATGGAAGGGGGCATGACAAAAACCGACAAAGTTTCCTTCGGGTAAAGCTTTTTAATGTTCATTCCGCCCACGACATCGACATCGAAAACCACATGTTTTCCCAGCTTCCAAATCCGGCTGAGTTCCGACTTCAAGGTGCCGTAATAGCTCCCGGGGTAAACTTCTTCCCATTCCAAAAACTCTTTGTTGTCGATTCTTTGTCTGAATTCTGCGGGTGACAGGAAATAATAATCCGTTCCATTGATTTCTTCGGGCCTTTTTGAACGGCTGCAAGCAGAGACCGAAAAAGCAAGCGGTAAATCTGTCTTTAATAGCCGGTGAACAATCGATGTTTTGCCTGCTCCCGATGGTGCCGAAAATACAATAAGCTTTCCGTTCATGGTTTGTGATGAAGTATGAATGATAAAAAAAAGTGGTTATAGGATGTTCATCAGTTGTTCCTTGATCTTTTCAAGTTCATCTTTCATTTGAACGACCAGTTTCTGGATGTCCGCATCGTTGGCCTTGGATCCCATGGTGTTGATCTCACGTCCAAGCTCCTGTGTGATAAATGCCAGTTTCTTTCCCTGTGAACCTGCTTCGTTGAGTGTGTTCAAGAAATAATCGATGTGTTTGGCCAGTCTGACTTTCTCTTCGGTGATATCCAGTTTTTCAATGTAATAAATCAATTCCTGCTCAAAACGGTTGGGATCAAACTTGGATGAATCGGCCAATTCTGAAATATCATGCATCAGACGTTCACGGATAATCGGAACACGGGCCTTTTCAAAGGGGGTGACATCGTTCATGTATTTGCGGATCAATTCGATACGATGCTCAAAGTCTTTGGACAACAAAGCCCCTTCTTCGATTCTGAAACGATCGGCCTGGTGAAGTGCGTCTGCAATGGCTACCTGGACATGTCTCCATTCTTCTTCGTCGATGTCTTCGCGGACAGTCTTTAAAACGTCCGGCATCTTGAGTATCGAGGGAAGCAGTTCTGCATTTTCTCCTACTTCCTCCGAGAGCGATTTGAGTTCCTTGTAATAATGAAGAACAAGTGGTTTATTGATGGCATAATTCGATTGGTCGCCCGAGATTTCGACAGTAAGGTAAAAGTCTATCTTTCCCCGCTCCAGTATTTTCGTGATTTCGGTCCTGATTTCAAGTTCTTTGTCCTTGTAAGTACTTGGTATTTTTATAGATGCATCAAGTTGCTTGCTGTTGAGAGACTTAACTTCTACTGTGATTTTTTTTCCGGGCAGTTCAACGATTGCTTTTCCAAACCCGGTCATTGATTTTATCATTGCAAAATATTTTGCACAAAGATACGAAGCTGTTAACGCTAATGAATGCTTTTATGGTGAACTTTAATAATTGATGCATGTTTTTTAGAATATGCGTTATCATTTATAGAAGATTTGCTAAATTTGATACAAACGAAAAAGTTCTAGATCGTGCAAGTTAATACAATAGAAGACAAACGGCATTTCAAGCTCTTTGCACAGCCGCCACGCCTCTACGAGGCGATGCTGGAAGATATTCGAAATGCCAGGGACTATATCTACATCGAGACCTATCGGTTTACACACGACAAGGTTGGCGTGATGTTTCGGGATGCCTTGATCGTAAAGGCGCGTGAAAAGGTCAGGATTCGTTTGCTGATAGACTCATGGGGCGGAATGACCAATGAATCCTTCTTCGAGGA
>JAUZOX010000404.1 GCA_030706265.1 Bacteroidota bacterium
ACTTTCAGTGGCAGGCCATTCCCGGAAATAGGTATGGAGGATAAATGAAAAGCAGCGTTCTTAAAAAAAAGGCAACTATTATCGCGGCTTCATCATACCTGGAAGCGGAAGACACGATCATTTTAGTATGAACAAAGCGAAACGAAAACAAAGCAGTTGATTTCATCGCAGGTTATTATTATTTTTGGCCCTACTTCTTTCCGGTTTATTACGTCTGACCGGATTTCAATAAAACCTTATCCGACAAGAGTTGGAACCTCTGCATAACCGCTGCCTTTTCTCAGCATAACTTCAGCATCGGACCCATCGGTTATCCGGAGCATATCCGGTGGTAATCCGGGTCAAACAGGATGTTGATTCGGTCTATGTACCCGAATATGCATGCCTTTTGCATCCGATTTCCTTCGTTGTCACGCTATATCCTGGACTGACGTTATGCTGCGGATTTTCTTAGGATCGGCTGAGGTTTTAACGGATTTGTGATAGAAGCAAGATAATGATGGAATGCATTTTTGATCGTTCTTTGAACGAATAATTCAGATTATGAGGCTTCTACAATTCTTCAATAAATATTTTTTTTGTTAGCCAATCAATGGATTCTTTAAAATAATTTACTTTTGTAAACCGACATATCATCAGAAGACTATTCCCCTTTTATTCTCCTTTATTTCTACTCTAACTGGTATTTGACAGGTGTTTTACCAGTATATCCAAACTATTTCACTGGTTCACAGGGGTGGAAGTAATTACTTATCCAATAGTGCGCAGTTACCAGTCAAATACCAGTTTGTCTCTAATATTCCCTGCCTCAAAGGGAAGTAGAAGGAGGGTATTGGGGTAATCCTCAGCTGCTTTCCGGTCATTGCAGCCCGCAAGAGACATCTTGAACTTCGGGTTCGGCTTCAACAAGTCTTTGGTGGCGGTCTTGATTTTTATTCGGTGTGCGTATGAATCAGATGATTATGTAAGCTTGAACGTGCATAGAAAATATTTCCGGGAAACAAGTAATGGGTTACAATCTTCAACAAAGGAGAAACAGCCGGTTTAAGGTTATGGTTGCAATAGGCTTTCCATTCACAGGATTAAAATGACATTCGGCTTTAACCCTTTTTCTCTTAATGCGACTTCTCAGCCTCAACCTGAAAAATTACACCGCTGAAATCTTCAAAACAACACTCCTTTTACCCTTCACATCATTTCAGCTTTATTTTTTTAAATAGCACTCCAAAAATACCCTCATTATTTTTCCTTTCGTTCAAAAATTTTAAAATGACTTAAAATGTCCGCATATGTCCACTATATGATCATTGACATTGCCATTGATGAATTTGTAATTTCAACTCATTATAAACCAATTAAAAATAATAATCATGGCATATCTTAAAGGACCAATTCTATATATCGGAAACATCGGACAGTTCCATTCGTATAATAATCGAAGTCTAAAACGGGACATTGTTTCATCCGAAAATAATTTGATTAAATAGGTCGTATGGAACTCGCATTGATGATTTTCATCGTTGTTTGTGAACTTTGATCATGCTCGTTTCATAACATTTGCCGCTGTGTATACCGGCCAGATGTTTTTGCACGGCCGGTATACCAGGATACTCCGGTTGAAGGTCTCCATTATTGTGTCCAAACTGAAATCTGTTTGTATAAACAAGGGGACGTCAGCTTACCTATGACTATTTTTGAAGGGCCGCATGAGCGTTTTCATCAATTGAATATCGGCAATTTAAAAAATCAGAACTGAATTGCGATGCCACCCATCAGATTGATTCCGGCCTGTGGAAAATAGCCATCCATTTTATTGTAAACGCCTGATTCAAAATAGCGATATACCCAGGCATTGGATTCGTACTTTTCATTCAGGAAGTTGTTCAGCGCCAGTGACAGTGTCACCTGCCTTGCGTATTTAAAGCTGAAATGGTATTCGGTGCGCAGGTTGTTTACGATGTAGGAGTGAAGGGACCGGTCATTGCTCGAAGTATTGTCAATGTATTGTTTCCCGACATATTTGGTCTCAAAGGCCAGTGAAAATTTCTTATCCGGAGAAAAAGTGAGCTGTTGAAAAGCCACGCTGTTTGGCGAGAAAGCCAAATCGCGGGTCCCTAAAGAATTGATTTTCTGTCCGCCATTGTCCCAATCATCGACATACTCCGTGAAGTTTTTGATTTTGTTTTCACTCAATGACAGGTTGGCCTTCCATGAAAATTGAGATGACAGGTTGATGGCGGTATTGAATTCGACCCCCAACCTGTAACTGCTTTTCACATTTTCCATTACCGCCGAGCCGACATCATTGATTTGTCCGGTGAGCACCAATTGGTTGTCATAATTCATGTAATATACATTTGTACTGAAATTCACTGAACCGGTTTTATAGTTCCAGCCCAACTCCAGGTCATTGAGCTTTTCAGCCGAGGGTTCAGGTTTGGCGGGATTGGCGTCCGTAAAGTTATCCCGGCTGGGTTCGCGGTGGGCAACTGCAAAGGAGGCATAAAGGTTATTGTTCGCGTTCAAATCATAGAACAAACCCAATTTTGGGTTAAAGAAGCCAAACGAGTGGTTTTGGGTAATGTCTCTTAAATCTCCATCCGTTCCCTTGATCTTATGATCGATTCCACGGAATTGCAAATCAACATACAGGTTTAGTTCCTGATTGATTTTCTGATCCAGTTTGGCGTAAACGTTGAAATCTGTTTTATCGCCGGTGCTTCGATACCATTCATAATTAATGGCTCCATTTGATGCAAACTCTGCCCATATGATCTGGCCATAATTATTCCCTTTATATTCGTTGGCTGAACCGCCAAAGACCAGACGACTGGTTGGCGCATTATAAACCAAAGAATAAACCAGGCCAAAAAAATCGTTGTCCAGATATTTCCTTCGGATCAGATTGGTTTCATCTATCTTGTTGCCAATGACCGGAATGATTTGTCCGCCGATATCAATCGAACTGGCATTTACCTGAATATCACTCAACCCATAATTGGCAAATGATTGATTTTCCTTGTATTCCTCATAATAACCAAATCCCTTGGTATAAAAGAGCGCAGTGTTGAGGACCAGCTTTTTAGTAAATTCATGCGAATAAAACGCCTGGAAATGATCCTGCCTGTAATTGTCGACTTCATTGCTGTAATATTGGGTCTTGCCATTGCTGTCGGTATATTCGCCCATGCTGTTATAACGTCGGTTGGTCTTAAGACTGTCGTAAGGTATGCCATTCCAAGCCTGATAAGTAATTTCATGGCCTGTAAACGCAATGAATTTGAAGAGATCCTTCACTCCATAGTATGACGCGGAACCATAAATCGAAGCCAGATTGGCCTTTGCGCGATCGACATAACCGTCTGAAGTTATTTTGGAGGCACGGGCTTCAATAACCCAGTTTTTGTTGATCAAACCGGTTCCGGCTGAGGCCGTTGACTTGCGGGAATTGAATGATCCGAAGGTCTGACCCATCTAGGTAGAGGGCTCCGTGTTTGGTTTATTGGTCTGAAGGTTGATGGTAGCTCCAAATGCACCCGCCCCATTGGTAGAGGTGCCGACCCCTCTTTGAATCTGGATATTATCGACACTGGATGCAAAGTCAGGCAGATCGACCCAATAAACGGC
>JAUZOX010000405.1 GCA_030706265.1 Bacteroidota bacterium
ATGCCACCGGCGCTACCATCAGTTATCCTTTCAAACAAGAATATATTGTAGCCCGCCCATCTTTGACCATCTCTCCCACAAGAATGAACGTATTTTATACCGGGGTTGAAAATCCCGTATCGATATCATCGGGCGGTCTATCGGATGCCCAATTAAGGCCGACAATCACACCACCGGCATCCATCTATCGTGCTGCCGGCGGAAGAGGATGGGCTGTCAAAGTGCCGCCGGGATTAAAGACGGTTAAGATCGCGATTTCCGCCACTATTGACGGAAAAGTAAAAAATCTTGGATCATTGGACTTCAGGGTTAAAAGAGTTCCCAGTCCTATCGCAAAAATTGGGAATACCGATGGAGGATATATCAGTAAAAATATTTTACTCGCATCAGGTGCCATTATCCCCAATATGCCCGAGGACTTTGAATTTGATTTGAACTATGAAGTCACTTCTTACTCGTTCTCTGTTGTCAGAGGTGGAGATATCTATACCCGTGATGGAAGGGGAAATGTATTAACCGATGAGATGAAAAATATTATTCGTAACTCCAAGCGGGGAGAAAGAGTTTGGATTGACAATATTACTGCAAAAGGACCCGATGGTACCCGCAAGCTTAATTCAATCAATCTCATTGTCCAGTAATTTTTCGTTGAATATCTATTGAAATTATCATATGAAAAGGATTGCAACCATACTGACTTTTTTGAGCCTGTTGACCGGTCTCGCTCTCACAACACAGGCTCAAACGGGAACGCCAGTTATTGATGGAATTTACAATAAATCCACAATCATAGAAAAGAAACCGGTTCCATATACATGGGTCAGAGAATCCGATGTTGTGTGGTCAAGAAGAATCTGGCGCGTAATCGATGTACGTGAAAAGATGAATCAACCGTTCTATTTTCCCGAAATGCCCCATAATAATTGGCGCAATTTAACCACCGTCTTGTTCGATGCACTCAAGGAGGGAAAGATAACGGCTTATGATGCAATGAGTCCGACCGACGAATTTGTTGTGCCCTTGTCCTATGCAGATATCATGAAAAGGCTCGAAGGCTTTGATTCCTTGCATTTGCAAAGATCAAAGCCCCCCTATGACTGGTATGATACCGTTGTGGCTAAAACCTTTAATCCTTCTGACATTAAACGGTTCAGAATAAAAGAAGACTGGTTTTTTGACAAACAACGTTCGGTAATGGAAGTCCGCATCATCGGTATTTGTCCTGTCCGTGATAATTTGGATAAAAACGGGAACTTTAGGGCTTTTGAACCCTTGTTTTGGATCTACTATCCCGAAGCACGTCCCATTCTGGCAAAGGCGGAAGTATTCAACTTCAGAAACGGGGCAGAACGCCGTTCCTATGATGATATTTTTATGAAGCGTTTATTTTCAAGTTATATCTACAAAGAGGAGAATGTGTTTGACCGTAAAATCACAGATTACGCTCAAGGGATTGATGCCATGCTTGAATCCGACCGCATAAAACGTGAACTCATCGATTTTGAAGAGCAGATGTGGGAATATTAAAAGATGTTTTTTGAATTACAAGCCTCCCAAACATGGGAGGCTTGTTTCGTTTATGCTTGCTTTGTTTCAAGCAGGGACTTACTTTTGTATGGAAGTGAATTACCAATATGTACGATTTTTTAAATACTCCGGTTGAATACGCTAAAGGTGTTGGCCCACGTCGTGCCGCAGTGCTGAAAACAGAGCTCAATGTCCATACATTTGGTGATCTGCTTGAGTGCTATCCATTCCGCTATATTGACCGCAGTAAATTTTACAAAACAACCGAAATCAATAGTGATGTTGCCTATGTACAAATAAAAGGGAAAATATCCAATATTCAGACTATCGGCGAAGGCAGGAGCAAAAGAATGACCGCCCTGCTCAAAGATGAATATGGTGAAATTGAACTTGTCTGGTTTCAAGGCATTAAATGGGCAAAAGAAAAGATCATACCCGGAGCCGTATATGTTGTCTTCGGAAGGCCGAATTATTTTAACAACCGTTATAATATTGCTCACCCCGAGCTGGAAACTTTATCCGAAAGTGTTGCCGGGATTGTTGAGACATTGCAACCCCAGTATAATTCATCGGAAAAATTAAAAGCAAAAGGATTCAACAGTGCAGGTTTTCGAAGGATCTTACATGCCCTTGTGAGTATGGCCGAAGGATGTATACCTGAAAACATGACCCGTGAAATCATCCAAAAATATAAGTTGATCTCACATGAAGAGGCACTGCTGAATATCCATTTTCCAAAGAGCCCTGAGATGCTTGCAAAAGCACAGTCCCGTCTGCGATTTGAAGAACTCTTTTTTGTACAGCTCAGATTATTAAAACAAAAAAGTTTTCGAACCAACACCGTTAAAGGACTCGTATTCAAGACTGTGGGCGACTCATTTCATCGATTTTATAAAGAAAAGCTTCCCTTTGAGCTCACTGGTGCACAAAAGAAAGTAATTAAGGAGATTAGAAGTGATCTTGGATCGGGGCGCCAGATGAACCGGTTGCTCCAAGGTGACGTTGGAAGTGGAAAAACACTTGTAGCGTTAATGTGTATGCTCATTGCCATTGATAATGGTTTTCAGACCTGCCTGATGGCTCCTACCGAGATTCTTGCAACACAGCATTTCAAGTCAATCAGCTCAATGCTTGACGGATTGGATTTAAAGATCAATCTGCTAACCGGATCTTCCGGAACCAAAAAGCGCCGTGAGATTGATGAATCGCTCAGAGACGGTAGTTTAAACATATTGATCGGAACACATGCCCTTTTTGAAGATAATGTGGTGTTTAACAATCTGGGACTCGTCATCATAGACGAACAACACCGTTTTGGCGTAGCACAAAGAGCAAGAATGTGGACAAAGAATACGATCCCGCCCCATATTCTCGTCATGACAGCGACCCCTATCCCAAGAACATTGGCTATGACGTTGTACGGCGATTTAGATGTGAGTGTAATCAATGAGCTTCCCCCAGGACGGAAACCCATTAAAACCTATCATATTGGCAACACAAAACGACTTCGTCTGTTTGGTTTCATGCGTGAACAAATAACGCAAGGACGACAGGTTTATGTCGTATACCCGCTTATCAAGGAATCGGAAAAATCAGACCTGCTCGACTTGATGAACGGCTATGAAGCCATATGCAGGGCCTTTCCGCTCCCCCAATATGCCGTTAGCATCGTACATGGAAAGATGAAACCGGCGGATAAAGAATTTGAGATGCAACGATTTGTAAAAGGGGAAACAAACATTATGGTCGCCACAACTGTTATAGAAGTTGGAGTAGACGTTCCGAATGCAACCATGATGGCAATAGAAAATGCAGAACGTTTTGGATTATCCCAGTTACATCAGTTAAGAGGACGAGTCGGAAGAGGTGCCGATCAATCTCACTGCATTCTGGTGACCGGAATCAAGCTTTCCACCGATGGCAAAAAAAGGATTGAAACAATGGTCCGCAGTAACAACGGTTTTGAAATTGCAGAAGTTGATCTTCGGTTAAGAGGACCTGGTGACATGCAGGGGACTCGTCAAAGTGGAATTGTTGACCTCCATTTAGCCGATATTATCCGTGATGAACATATGCTTAAAGTAGC
>JAUZOX010000406.1 GCA_030706265.1 Bacteroidota bacterium
AAATGGCATCAGAATGTGCAATTGCAGGCAATATGCCCCTGGACTGCAGATAATGCGCAAACTCCAGGGCTCCTTTAAGTTCCGGTGCTGCACTCCAGCGTTTAATCACCGATGTGCGCGAGAGGATATCTTTATACTCTTCAGGTTTGGGCTCACTGATATAACGTGCGTCCTGGGCTCCCTTCTGATTCATCGCCAAATAGGGACCTTCCAGGTGCATCCCTAAAAACTGTGCACCTTTAAGGTTCTTTTCATTGGCCCGGTTATATAGCGCTAAAGTTTGGATCAGATCCTCTTTTTCGCAGGTTAATGTGGTAGGCACGAGAGCTGTCGTACCATGTTTTGCATGGGTTTCTGCGATCTTTAAAAAAGCGGCTTCCGAACCATCCATAAAATCAGATCCACCACCTCCATGTACATGGATATCAATAAATCCCGGTGAAACATACTGCCCCTGTGCATCTATTTCCACTGTATCCTCAACCTCAATATCACCGGGCTCCACAGCCGTAATCCTTCCATCGGTAATCAAAACGGTACCCTTTGGAATTGTACGGTATGGTGTTAAAATCCGGGCATTGTGTATTTTAAGTTTCATTTGATTCATTAAATCGTGATATCTCTTTTGATAAGTAATCCTGTTTTACCTGTACAATTTCTATCCCGGAAATGTCTTCCGGAAATTTACTTTGCACTATTCATCTGCAGGAAAAACTTACAAAAACAAAATTAGTAGAAATAATCCTGGATTATTGAGCAGGCATCTCCTCGTTTATAATTCGGTTGCAATAAATGGCTCTGGAGTTTGTGATGGTGCAAAAGGGTTATAAAAGTAGACGTCCCCTCTTTTATACAACTTGATTTGCCCCTTCACCCTTTCTTTAAATTGGGAAAAATTTTTCTGATCATCATTTGTCCAGGCTGATTCGGCTAAGGCCGTTATTCTGGGAAAAAGCATGTATTCCAGTTTCAGTTTCGATTGTATATTCTCGGTCCATAAGGCAGCCTCGATACCCAGAATTTGATCCAGTTGGTTTTTATCTACCGGTAAGCTTTGAATTGTAAAGTCGTATAATTTTTCAATGGGGTTATAATTACCCTGCCATTTACGACCATAACGCTGCGTACTGTCCTGAACAAAGTCGAGGTAGAATGGCAAACGCGGACACAAAACGGTCTGAAATCCTTTATCGAGTGCCTTTTTTAATTGTTCCGGGTGATCTTGTCGCCACCAGAAAATGATCGTTTTATCTGTTGGCAGGTCGCAATCGGCTGCTTCATCCCAGAGTAATACTTTATTATTGAGATGAAAGACGGAGTCAGCCATTCTTTTTGAGAAATAATGTTCGACTGCAACCAGATCGGGAAGGTTGTTTTTTTGCATCAATTGCTTTACTTGCTCATCCTGTTTCCATTTTTCATTGCCAAAGCTGACTTCATCGCCCCCTAAATGCATCATTTGCGAAGGGAATAACGCATCAATTTCTTTTAATACCTTATTGAGGAAGGCATAGGTGGTATCTTTACCGGGATTAAAAGTAAATTCAGGATTTCTGACAGAGCCCCCGCCACTGAAAATAGGATAGGCCTTATTCGCCGCCGTAGCATGACCCGGCATATCAATTTCAGGAACGACCTCAATAAATCTTTCTCTTGCATACGCAACGATTTCCTTGATTTCCTCCTGGGTATAATATTGCGAAGGTGAAAAAGGATTCGCGTAACTGCCAACGCCACCACTGAGGGCCAGTAAAGGGTATCCCTTGATTTCTATTCGCCATCCCGGTTCATCCGTAAGATGCCAGTGAAACCTGTTGAGTTTATAAAAGGCCATCCAATCCAGGATTTCTTTGACCGTTTGCTTGCCAAAGAAATGGCGGGACTCGTCGAGCAAGATCCCTCTCCATTGATAACGCGGAAAGTCTTTGATATTCCAGCACTGAATGATAGCCGTATTATTCTTAATGGGGGAGTTCCGGATTAGCTGAACCAAAGATACGATGCCATAAAATATTCCCTGTTCAGTCGGGGCGATAACCTTGATCCCGTTGGGTCGTATTTCAAGCCGGTAAGCGGAAGAATTCCTTTCACTCGAATGAGTTAAGTTTAAGGTTATGGCAGGTAACTTGCTGTCAGACTGAATGGCTAAGGATAGACCTGTTGTCTTGAGTAATTCCTGTTGCAAATAATTGGCCTGCTTTTCCAATTTTCCTTTTTTGCAGATTACCGGAGTATTGTTGTTCAAAGTAAAATTACCCGCTAACGCTTCAATGTTATTGGGAAGCGGAACGATCGGACATTGCTGCGCAAAGGTATACGGGCAAATGAACAACAAGAGTAGTAAAAGTTTATTTTTCATACGATAGTAATTTGTAATAAATAGGTCGTATGGAACTCGCAATGATGATGTTCATCGGTGATTGTGATTTCATACTTGCTCGGTTCATCCGAAAATAATTTGATTAAATAGGTCATATGGAACTCGCATGGATAATTTTCATCCTTGTTTGTGATTTTCAATCATGCTCGTTTCATACGATGATAATTTGATTAAAACCTTCGTATGGAACCTCCCTGATTTTTCATTCACTGATGGTGTTTGAAAATCAGGGAGGATTCATGTTGAAGGAGATAATATTGCACTTCGAATTATTTTATGGTAAAACGCCCTTCCTGTCGTATATCGGCAGATGACGAACCCACCATCACCTTAAACTCCCCGGGTTCAAGGACAAACTGCATTTTCCGGTTGTAGAGTTTTAATTCTTCACGGGGCACGGAGAACTGCACCGTTTTCTTTTCGTTGGGATCAAGGTGTACACGCTCAAACCCCTTCAACAATTTTTCGTAGGTAGTCACAGAGCTGACCATATCCCTTAAATATAACTGTACAACCTCATCCCCTTTCGCTTTACCGGTATTGCAGATATCAACCGATACTTTTATTTCACTCTCCGGAGTGAGAGAATCGACATTTATCTTTAAATTACTATAGCTGAAGGTGGTATAACTGAGTCCAAAACCAAAGGGATAAAGCAAACCTTTTATTTTAGCCTGTTCGCCATCATCAGACTGGGCATTGGGCTTCGAAGGAAAATTGAAAGGCAGTTGTCCCACAGATTTGGGGAACGTTAAGGTGAGTTTGCCTCCTGGATTATAGTCACCAAAAAGCACATCGGCAATTGCTTTACCCCCCTTGGCACCGGGATAGCCGGCATAGATAATTCCGTCGATATATCGATTGATCCAGTTGATGGTCATGGGTTGGGAACCAATCAGGACCACGATCACAGGTTTACCCGTGGCCTTGATGGCCTGAATAAGCTCTAGTTGGTGTCCGGGCAGATCTAAACTCGTACGGCTCTTATTCTCCCCTGCGGTCTTGGTATTTCCGCCCAAGACTACTATCGCCATGTCGGATTTCCTGGTAATTTGAACGGCCGAATCCATCATTGCCAATTCCCGCGCATCCATCGGTTCAGGAAATATTTCGCTCTCAGGCCAATGTTTGTCAACCAGGTCTGCACCCTTGGCATACACCACTTTGTTGCCACCCAGTTTTTCCTGTATTCCTTCCAGGACATTGATACTCTTCGACATT
>JAUZOX010000407.1 GCA_030706265.1 Bacteroidota bacterium
ATTTTCATCGGCAAGTTGAAAGACTTTGTTTTTGACAATATTGTAGAGTGCAGTATACGTCCTTTTATTATCCTTTGCTAACGTATTTAACTGTTGCGTCATGAGAACATCATCCGTCCAGCTCGAGATATCGTAATGGGCCTTTTCGTCGCTGGTCAGCGTGTCTCTCGGTTCGGGTTTGGGGCGGGGAGCCACTCCGAAAAAGAGTTTCGATCCGTCTTCTGCAAAGTTGAGGTTGCCATTTTCGCTTATCGTCCACCCCCTGGTAAAAGCTGCAGTAGCCGTATCGGCCACCATTTGGACTTTTGCGGACTTGAAGTTGTAATGGAATAGCGCATAACGTTTGATTTTGCCCGTATCGGAAGCCAGCAGGTAAGCCATCTGGTTGCCCTGCCAGTCTGAAGTAGGTTTCAGGGCATAGCCCGGACCCTTATATATGATGGTTAACTTTTCACTCGAGGTGTTGAATGCTGCAACTTCAGTGGAATCGGTGCCTTCACCCCATGCTCGAACCATCGAAATGATTTTTCCGTTATCAGACAGGTCATATTCCCTGACGTCTTTAAACCGGTATTCCTTATCGGCTACGGGATTCAGGATCACCAATTCGCCAAGTTCCTTCCGGTCTATTTCTGATTTATGTTTAGGTGCAGCGGCCCCCGGTTTCGTAAGTCCGGCCGTATCTCCTTTTTTTAGGTTGACGGGGCTGGACGCAATGGCTCTTCTAATCGGCATTGATTTTTCATGCAGCGAATCATTCTTCTTCAAACTATCCTTTTGTTGATCCTGTTCTCTAAACAATGCAAGCCAGTCCGACTCTTTTTCCGCAACACGATATGTCCTGATATTGGAGAATTTCTTTTCCTGACCTTCAAAAACGTGAATAAGCAAGGTGTCTTTGATCTCTTTGTCCTTCTTTGCAAGCTTCTTTTTACGCTGATCTGCGTAACTCATCCTGATGCGGGCAACGAAGTAATTGCTGTTGGGGGAAAATAACAGGCCTCCGGCCCGATCGACAGAATCCCGCTTATTGGTCTTTAAGTCGATATAATCCAATCGACCATCGCCCTGCTGCGCATTCACTTCAAAAGCGGCATAGCGGCCATTGTTGCTAAGGACAGATGCATCTATCGATTTCCAGTTGTCATAAACGGCAGGGGTTAGCGGCTTTTTTACCATCTGGGCCGTTAACCATAAAGGAAAAATGTTCAGTGTTACAAAAAAGAATAAAAAGAGTTGTTTTTTTATCATAAATAATGATTATATAATTGATATTTAAATAGTAATCTTTGTATGAAAATTTACTTTACCGGAAATACGGTCGGCTATGCCGATGCGTAACGATCAAATTGCCAGATGCAAAAATAATGAAAAGACTGAATGATAGCCTTCCGTGGAATTTTTTAGCCTGCTTTGCCTTATCTTTGCATAAAATTATATCATTCCTATGGGACTCAAATGCGGAATCATCGGATTATCCAAATCCGGAAAAACAACAATGTTTAACTGTATCTCCAATACAAAGGCACAGGCCTCGGGCTATGACAGTGCTGTCAAATCCAATCTGGGACAGGTAAATGTACCGGATCCCCGTTTACAGATTTTATTCGATCTGGTCAAATCCCAGAAAATTGTTCCTGTAACAGTGGATATCGTGGATATTCCGGGTCTGACCAAAGGAGGGCAGGAGAGTGGCGGCAACAAATTCCTGGCCGAGATTCAGCAGACCGATGCACTCATCCACGTGCTTCGCTGTTTTGATGATCCCATGTTACCCCATCCCGAGGGCAGCATCGATCCTGTCAGGGACAAGGAGATCGTGGATCTGGAATTGCAGGTGCGTGACCTTGGTTTGATCGAGCGCAAGATTGCCAAGCTCGAGAAACTGGTCAAAGTAGGGGATAAGGATGCCAAAAGAGGCATGGAAGTATTGGCCGGTTTTATGAAGCATCTGGAAAATTTCCAACCTATCCGCACCATGGAGGCTTCTGAAGAAGACCGGAAATGGATTGCCGACATGTTTTTACTCTCCGACAAACCGGTCATTTACGTCTGCAATGTCGACGAAGCAGCCGCCGTAAACGGGAATAATTACGTGGAGTTGGTCAAGGAAGCCGTCAAGGAGGAAAATACGGAAGTACTGGTCATTGCGGGTCAACTTGAAGCCGAAATAGCCGCACTTGACGATCCGGAAGACCGTAAAGTCTTCCTGGAAGATGCCGGCCTTCAGGAACCAGGAGTAAATCGTTTGGTCCGGTCAGCCTACAAAATCCTCAACCTGATGTCGTTCTTCACGGTCGGACCCAAAGATGTCCATGCCTGGACCATCCATCGAGGCATGACGGCTCCCCAGGCAGCGGGTGTCATTCATAGTGACCTCGAAAGAGGATTCATCCGGGCCGAAGTGATCAAATATGACGATTTCCTTTACTATAAATCCGAACATGCTTGCCGTGAACATGGTAAGCTGTTCGTTGAAGGGAAAAATTACATCGTAGGAGATGGCGATTTATTGAATATTCGCTTTAATGTGTAACAGTACGCGATATAAAAAAATTTCACTTGATACAATAAAAAGAGGTTTTGAAAGTTTTTCTGATAGTAAAGCAGTAATAAGTGAATCATAATGAAAAAAACCGTCTTCAAAAGAGCCGGTTTTTTTCTTATAAACCCTTTGTAGAAGGGTGACATATTTATAATCAGTATATTTTAAGATGGATAAAAAATCGTATACCATTGTCTTTGACTTTGGCGGAGTGTTAATTGATTGGAATCCCAGGTACATGTACCGGAAGGTTTTTGATAATGAGACGGAAATGGAATGGTTCCTTGGAAATGTATGCACGATGGAATGGAATTCACTTCAGGATGCAGGATTCCCCTTTTCGGAAACAATACCGGCCCTGCAGAAGAAGTTTCCGGATTACAAGGATCAGATAGCAATGTACCAGAGCCGTTGGCCCGAGATGGTAGGTGGAGCGGTAACGGGTACCGTTGAAATCCTAAATGAACTCAGGCAAAAGAACGGCGCCGTCTATGGACTGACAAACTGGGGCGCAGACACTTTCCCGATCGTTTTTAAGCGTTTTGAGTTCCTTCGTAAAATGGATGGCATTGTGGTGTCGGGGGACGAAAAAAAGATCAAACCCAATCCTGAGTTATACCAAATTTTACTCAACCGGTATCAGTTACATCCCGAAAACTGTATTTTCATTGACGATACCCTGTTAAATATTCATACCGCACAGCAGGTTGGATTTAACACGATCCATTTTGTTTCGCCTGAAAATTTAAGACACGAACTACAGCTTTTGAAAGTCTTGTAATCGGCATCGGCTATCGTAAATCCGTTGGCTGGTAAAATTTTAGAAAACATAATACGAAAAGGTTGTTCCTGTTTTTTCCGTTTTTTCTATGCCCCGTATAAGCCTAACGTCTGCTTCGCAGGCATAGCATATATGGAGCAAATTCCATTCATATCCTGTGCATATCCGGGTACAGCAATAGAATCAACACCGGATTACACCTGGATATGCTCCGGATATGTACAGGATATGCTCCGGGAGGGATGCATATGTCAGGCATGGAAAGG
>JAUZOX010000408.1 GCA_030706265.1 Bacteroidota bacterium
AAAACCAAAGTCTGTGGTCTTCTTGATGTCGTATGACAAGGCTTCATCGGTCGGGGCCGTATATAAACCTTCGGGCCACCATCCCTGATCCAGTGGACCAAACTGAAAATAATCCTTGTTGTTCAGCTGCAACCTGACGATACCGGAATCATCTCGTTTGGTTGATATTTTGCGCATTCCAAAATAGCTCTTCACCTTATCGATGATCTGGCCATTGCGATACAACGTTACTTCCAAATCATATAAATAGGGCGATTCCGGACTCCATAATTTGGCTGAAGGAACCGCAAGCAACACTTCCTGTCCGGCGGCAGCCATTCCTTTGTTGATCACCCGGCCTTTATCCAAAACCTTTACTTCTACGATGTCCGCCGTCCTGGAATCATTTAGAACCGGCCGGACAGAAACCGTATTCAGATCGATATTGGGAACTGTCTTGAAATTAATGATATAATTATCGTTTACCGGTTCCATCCAGACCGTCTGCCATATCCCCGTGACCGCGGTATAACGTATTCCTCTGGGATTGTCCGTCTGTTTTCCCCTGGGTTGAAATCCCTTGTCCGTTGGATCCCAGACCCGCACAGTCATTTTCTGGACTTTCTCCTTGCTCAGGTAGGGTGTGATATCGATATCGATCGGGGTATATCCGCCCTGGTGGGTTCCAACTTTAATGTCGTTGATCCAGATGTCTGTTTTCCAGTCAACCGCACCAAAGTGAAGAAGTATCCTTTTACCTTTCCAGTTGAGCGGGATTTTAAAATCACGGTTATACCATAGCTCATTGCTTTCGCCTACCGTTTTCTGCACACCCGAAAGACTGGACTCGACCGGATATGGGACGAGTATTTTCCCTACAAACGAATCGGGCATCGGGCTGCCTTTGGGCAGGATAGTGTAGTTCCACAGCCCATTCAGGTTTTGCCAGAGATCACGTACCAGTATTGGACGTGGATATTCGGGAAGTGGATTGTTAGGGTCAACCTTATCGGCCCATATTGTTTTTATCTTATCGCCTGCCGGCTTCCAGTCCTGGGCATGAAGCCCGGCTGATAAGAATGTGATAATGAAAATAAAAGCAAGTGTAGATTTTTTCATAAGTATATAATTTTAATAAATAGATCTTATGGAGCTCGCAATTATGCTTGGTTTATATATTAAATTGATTTGCAGTGGGTTTAATGGATGATATTGAAAATAATTGAAACTTTTCTGATCTTCTCAATGAATCCGGATGGGATGATTCTGATGATAAAATACAACTGATGGTTATCCCTGAAGAAGGGGGCTTTTCTACATCATCATCTCCAGGATTTTGACAGCCTGAACGGCTTCCCTGACATCGTGCACCCTCAGTATGTCGGCACCATTGAGCAATGCATAGGTGTTCAAAACCGTTGTCCCGTTGAGTGCCTGGGCCGGTTTTGTTCCCAGAACAACGTTAATCATGGATTTACGGGATATTCCGACCAACAGGGGATACCCCTGTTTTTTAAACTGTTTCAAGTCTTTCATCAGCTGATAATTGTGTTCAACCGTTTTATCAAAGCCAAAACCGGGATCCCAGATGACCTGTTTAACACCCGCCGTCAAAGCCTTTTGGGTCTGCTCATTCAGAAATGTCATCACCTCTTCCGTGACATTATCGTAATGCGGATTTTTTTGCATGATTAAGGGGTCACCTTTTAAATGCATTAAAATATAGGGAACCCCGGCACGGGAAACGGTATTCAATATTTCAGTATCAAATGTTCCGCCCGAGATGTCATTGATCATCCCGGCTCCTTCTTCAATAGCCGCATGCGCCACACCTGACCGGTAGGTGTCAATGGAAATGATGCATTCCGGAAAGTGGCTGACCACACTCTTTACGGCAGGAATAAGTCTTTTTAATTCTTCTTCTTCGTTAACGTAGGAGGCCCCGGGACGGGTGGAAACAGCGCCGATATCTATTATGCCCGCACCGTCGTTAACGGATTGTTCAACTTTCTGTAACCAAGCTGTTTCAGTTGCATTCACCCCTCCATCAAAAAAAGAATCAGGTGTAATATTTAAAATTGCCATTACTATTTTATGGCTTAAAGTAATATCTTTGTCTCCACAGTTCAAAACTGCAGGCACAGGTTCTTGATTGTCTATGGTCATTGCTTTGCTTGTTTGCCCGATGTTATAAGAGCGGAAATGAATTGGTAAAATTAATCAAATATCCACCTGAACAAAATACAAGTTTGCTAAAATTATACATTCAATGACTTCGGATACCTCAAGGCAGTTTGATGGCATAATCGCCATGTGTAAGGAAATATTCATGAAAAAGATGGTGGATTATGGCACCGCCTGGCGTATTCTGCGTCCTTCCTCTCTCACCGATCAGATTTATATCAAGGCCAACCGCATCCGGAGCATTCAGGAACTGGGGTCCCAACAGGTTGACGAGGATATTCGTGCTGAATTCATCGGGATCATCAATTATTCCGTAATGGCCTTGATACAGCTCGAACTAGGGGCTTCTGAAAACACCTCGATGCCTCCCGCAGAGGTTGAAGCGCTCTATCTCAAGTATCTCTCCGAAGCGAAACACCTGATGGAAAGGAAAAACCACGACTATGGCGAAGCATGGCGCAATATGCGTATCCCTTCGATCACCGATATCATTTTAATGAAACTCCTCAGAGTAAAGCAAATTGAAGACAATCAGGGAAAGACGATCATTTCTGAGGGTATTGATGCCAATTATTTTGATATGATCAATTATGCCGCTTTTGCATTAATTTTACTCGATAATTAACTTAACAGCTAACCACAATGAGAATAGTTGCCAATATTTGCAGGATTTTGACCGGACTGGTCTTTGTGCTTTCAGGTTTTGTTAAAGGTGTCGACCCTCTTGGAACCGCTTACCGTCTTGAGGATTATTTTCAGGTCTTCCATATGACCTGGCTATTACCTGCCGCGTTATTCTTTTCGATATTGCTTTGCACCTTTGAATTTACGCTGGGTGTCGCGCTCATTTTCAGTATCCGGCTCAAATTAACAGCATGGGTCTTGCTGTTTGTTTCGAGTTTCTTTACCGTATTAACCTTCTTTGACGCATTGAATAATTCGGTTCCCGATTGTGGTTGCTTTGGGGATGCTCTAAAACTGACCAATTGGCAAACATTTTACAAGAATATCGTCTTAATGGTTCTGACGGTCATTATCTTTTCCCGAAGAAAACGCACCGTTCCTTGTTTTCTCCCGAAAAATGAAATCCGATTTACCTCGATTATACTTGTGCTTTTTGCCGCCTTTAGCGTCTATTCTTACGCCATGTTACCCGTCATTGATTTTCTTCCGTTTAAACAGGGAGCCCGGCTGATCAGTAAAGTGGCACCCGAACCCAAAATCTATCTGACCTATAAAAACATAAAGACAGGCGAGACCAAAGAATATCTGTCTCCGAATTTTCCCTGGAACGATAAAGTCTGGATGTCGCAATGGGTGTTTCAAAGCAAGAGGGTCATTACGACTTCGGACAACGACATGATCAATGTACAGGACTATCAGGGGGCCGATGTTACCCGTGAAGTGCTGAGTAACCCCAA
>JAUZOX010000409.1 GCA_030706265.1 Bacteroidota bacterium
ACGGCCGTGACCGTTCAGAATACGGTGGGGGTCAGCGAGGTACATGTCGTGCCGGTATCTGTCCTTGAAGGCCAGATCGCTGCGGTACTGAGCGATATCGGGGCCGATGCCGTCAAGATCGGCATGCTCCCTTCTTCGGAAGCAATGATGATCGTGAAGAAATCGTTGCAAATTTATGGGATACAAAACAGCGTTCTCGATCCCGTGATGGTCTCAACATCCGGCCGCAAGCTGATGGACGACCAGGCCATTGCGACCCTGAAAAACGAATTGCTGCATGCCGTCAGGATCATCACTCCCAATCTGCCTGAAGCCGGAATGTTACTGGGCAGGGGAATTAGCAACCGGGACGAGATGCCTTTGGTGGCAAGGGAATTATCGGACAACAGGAAAGTATCGGTTTTATTGAAGGGCGGCCACCTCGACGGGGATGAGCTTACCGATGTCCTTTACAATGCCGAGACCGATGAAATCCTCGAATTCAAATCTTATCGGATCGCAACCTGCAACACCCATGGGACGGGGTGCGTCCTTTCTTCTTCCATCGCCGCTTTCCTGGCAAAAGGCCATACGCTGAACGATGCCGTCCGGAACGCGAAAGAATATACCGATGGGGCCATAAGGGCAGGAGCGGCCTATGAGATCGGCAAGGGGCACGGACCTGTCCATCATTTTTACGGATTCTGGAAATAACAAAGCCGATTTCCAACTTTTCTAGCCATCCCCATAAAGCCCTGTATCGGTATGGAAAAATTCCACAAAAGCAGCAGCGCTTCAGTGACCCATCAAATTGAAGATTTTTGGATAAGATACCTGTGCTGAATGGCTAACAATATGACAAGCGTTTATTTTTGAGTCATCTGTGCCATCTTCAGGCTGCAACAGCATTTCTGAATGGCATATTTTTTGCGCTATCCTGATTATACTTTTTTGTTTCAATTATTGCAGCTCCCTATGCAATCATAAAGGTGAATAAAAAGCAAGCTAAAAAGTATCCGAAATTGAGGGTAAAAAGGTGGTAAAATTTAGATTTAAAGGATACTTAATGGATCCTTTAAGGATACTTAATGGATACTTTATGGATACCCTTAGAGTATCTATAAAGTAATCTTCAACTAGGAATCTATTTTTTTTCGATTATCCTTCTTACCTGCTGTGTAGGGTAAGTTTTGGAAAATGTTTCCTGAGGAGTGGAATTTTTCTGTAAATCTTTTAAAGTAGATCCCTTCGCCCAATCGCACAACAAATTTTTTAGAAGATGATTTGTTTGAGGCATAAAGATAATCTCTTTTTTAAACAGATGAACGGATACCTCAAATAATTTGTATTAAATTGGTCGTATAGAAATCGCATCAATGCTCGGTTCGTGGGTGTTTGTGTTTTCCAAACATACTCGTTTCATCATCATATGACCGGATATTTCACACGGTATCTCTTAACGATGCTTGTTCCTTGCGTCGCCAAAAGGGACTGACTGACAAGGCTAAATATTTGTAAATACTTGCATTATAAAAATATATATTGTATAATTGCCTTTCAGAATATGTTATCACTTTATAAACTAAAACCTTATTGTTATGAAAAAGAAATTTACTATACTGATGTTGATTTCCGTTCTGTCCTGCCTGGCGGTTAAAGCTCAAATTAAAGAAGGCACCTGGTTTGTCAATGGTTTGAATGTGGCCTCGGTTCAATTTGGATCCTATTTATCCGATGGATCTTATGGCGGTAGGACCAATTTTACTTCAGTAGCAATAGGTCCTTTTCCTTCATTGATTCAGCTTTCAAACTCACCAACGTTAAGTTATGGTATAAACAGCAAATGGTCTGGCGGCCTTTTCCTGGATCTGAGCACTATGCATGAAAAGGAAAACAATTACGATTATTCCATGTCGACCATACTCTTAGGCCCTGCTGTAAGGTATTACCTGGTGGGTCAACGGCAATCATCGCCTTATCTCGAAGGCCGTCTTGGATTTGGTGGGTCTAAAAGCGGTTCAAATGCATCCGATAAAAGCAATCTCTTCGGGTATGAACTGGGCATAGGTGACACTTACTTTTGTACTCCCCATTTTGGTTTTGATTTTGGGATGGGGTATGAGCATTTGGCTGAAAAACCAAAAGATTCCTCTGACAAAACGACTTATGGATTTTTTTATATAGGAGTAGGGGTATTGGTCGTCTTTTAAAACCGTACAAAAGCAGGCGTCTTTCAACATCTGCTCTTTTCTGAATCGGGCAAAATCTAATTTATTATTTCTTCATGGCATCGGCAGGTCAACAAATAAGAACCTGCAGTGTTACTTTATATTGTTTTGAAAAAAGTAACGAACTTAAATGATAAAGCCATGAAGAACAAAAAGTTGACAAGTATTTCGGGTGCACCTGTTGTCGATAATCAAAATGTTCTGACAGCAGGTAAGAGAGGTCCCATGCTGTTGCAGGATGTATGGTTCCTTGAGAAATTGGCTCACTTTGACCGTGAGGTAATACCGGAAAGAAGAATGCATGCCAAGGGCTCCGGTGCATTTGGCACTTTTACCGTTACCCGCGACATCACAAAATATACCAGGGCAAAACTCTTTTCGGAAATAGGGAAGAAGACGGAAGTATTTGTCCGCTTTTCAACCGTGGCAGGAGAACGCGGAGCAGCCGATGCCGAAAGGGATATACGGGGGTTTGCCATTAAATTTTATACCGAAGAAGGCAACTGGGATCTGGTCGGAAACAATACTCCCGTGTTCTTTCTGAAAGACCCTTTGAAATTTCCGGATTTAAACCATGCCGTAAAACGGGATCCCAAGACCAACTTGCGCAGCGCAAAGAACAACTGGGATTTCTGGACAAGCCTTCCCGAGGCCCTTCATCAGATCACCATCACCATGAGTGACAGGGGGATCCCTTATTCATACCGGCACATGCATGGATTCGGTAGCCATACCTTCAGCCTGATCAATGCCAACAACGAACGCATTTGGGTTAAGTTTCACTTGCATACGCAACAGGGAATCAAGAACCTGACCGATGAAGAAGCCGAAGAAATCATAGCCACAGACCGCGAAAGCCATCAGCGTGACCTGTACAATGCCGTCCAAACCGGCGACTACCCCAGGTGGACCATGAATATACAGGTCATGACCGATGAACAGGCCCGCAATCATAAACATAACCCCTTTGATCTGACCAAGGTCTGGTCGCATAAAGAATATCCGCTCATCGAAGTTGGGGTCCTTGAGCTCAATAAGAATCCGGAAAATTACTTTGCGGACGTGGAACAGGCTGCCTTTAATCCGGCTAATATCGTTCCCGGCATAGGCTTTTCTCCCGACAAAATGTTGCAGGGTCGTTTGTTTGCCTATGGAGATGCACAGCGTTACCGACTTGGTGTTAACCATTACCAGATTCCGGTTAATCAATCGAGATGTCCCAACCTGAATACTTTCCACAGGGATGGTCAGATGAGGGTGGATGGCAACAACGGCGCTACCCTGGGATATGAACCCAACAGCTATGGGGAATGGCAGGAGCAACCCGAATATAAGGAACCGCCATTGGAACTGAGTGGTGCAGCCGACCATTGG
>JAUZOX010000041.1 GCA_030706265.1 Bacteroidota bacterium
GGCTTCTTCCTGGTCTAAATGTCCGCCCAGGTTAATGCCATGACGCGAACACCAATCGGCCATCTGTCCTATGTAGTTATCGGCAAACATATCCGCATGAAAGCCAAAAAGGGCATTTCGGGCTGCAGCTGTCTCGGGGCCAATATTATACCATAGTGCCGGATAGAATATCATGGGAGAGTAATGATATTTCTTTTCAAATTCCTGATTGAAACTTTGCGTCCACATCCTTCCATCCATCAAGTGCATCGCGGGTTCGTCATACATCGTTCTTTTAATTACCGAACCAAAATATTCTTTCAGATGCGAATAATAAGGTTCCAGATCCAGATCAATGTATTTTGCAACAGCCTCTTTATCCAGGTAGTCTACAAATCCCCCTTTTTGTGATTGAGGACGGAATGTGCTGTTCAGATAAAAGCCCATCACTTTCCAGTTCCCTTTGGGAATGGCGCATTTTAAGACGTTATTGGCGGATAGTTGATTACTGACATCTATACGCTGATAGGTGTCCATATTCATCATAACAGCTCCGATATATATCCCCTTTGGAATTTCTAATTCTGCTTTTTGAGGTCCGGTGATGTTCTTTTCAACCATATCCAGGCTCTTGGCTGCATATTCAGGATACTTGGAATAAAACTGTCCTCCGACGATGCCACTTGGGTAATTCCATTCATCATAGAGTGTACTCATGGGAAAATTGTATTTCATCCCTTCGGCTATTGCAAGTTTATATAGACGAAAATAATCCTCACTGAGATAGACAACTCCTTTATCGCTGGGCATTCGGTGGGAGGCTTTCAAATAGGCGTCAGATAATCCCGTGGTGGGGCCACCACCCGGACCGAGCAGATAAGACCCCCAGGAATCCAGTTTTACACTTGTTTTTATCGATCTGATAACACTGGAATCATTCAGATTGGTAAGGCCGAAACCGAGCCAGCGGACACCCCTGAATTCAGCAGGCGGATCTTTAAAATTCGGAAAGCTGATTGAATCTCCTATGTGTGTGGAGGTTTCCCTTTCATTGGTATTACTGGCATTGGATGTTACCTGCCCCTTTACTAAGACAGCAAAAGCCAGTAATAATACCAGGAAAATACTTTTTATACTGGTCATGATGGTTTAGAAGTAGATATTAGTCGCTAATAGATTTTTTAAACAATAAAAGTAAAAGTGTTTAGAGAACAGCAGAAGAATTTTAACTTTTCTGTAACTTTATTTTTCCATACTCATTGTTCCCAGTATAAATGAGCTTACACCTGCAAAGGTATTCACTTCCTTGGGTTTATTGATATAAACTTCATAAGTTTCCTGCACTCCAATGCTGCTGCAATCTATTATGTCAACCAACCCCTTTTCATTGATTTTTGCTTTCCGGATAATTCCGTGATATGCCTTGTCGGCCACTGTTTTATATTCCTGTTTGGAAATATATCCTTTATCGATTGATTTTTTAATCAGGTAAAGAAACATTCCCGTACCGGAGGTTTCATTCCAGTTTCCCGCTACTTCGGGCTTATCTACAACCTGACACCACATTCCGGTTTTCTTGTCCTGGCAGTTTCTTAACCCTTCACATAGCTTTTGAAGATGCGACATAATGACTGGATAATCGGGATTATTCTTTGGCAAGAAATCAAATATATCGGCAATCAGCACGGCATACCATCCTAACCCTTCGCTCCATACTTCAGGAGCTAACCCGGTGGTCTTATCGGCCCAACGGGCTTGTCTGCTTTCATCCCATGCGTGGAGTAGTAATCCATTGGGTTTCAGACAATGCGAAACAATCAGTTTCATCTGTTTGGTTACCTCGTTAAAAGCTGCGGCACTGTCTCCAATCACTTTTCCATATCTTGCCGTAAAAATCTGTCCCATGAAAACTCCATCGACCCACATCTGCCGTTTGGCCCATTCCGAGTGCCAGAAGCTCCCATCCGAATTTCTTGGATAGCTTTTGAAACGCTCATATATCTTTTGGGCTGCAATCTTGTATTTTTCCTGGTGCGTTTGTTCGTACATGAAAATGATCGCGTAGCCGGGGATGAAATGGTCTAAGGCTGTTGGTGTGAAATCGGGAATATTTCCTGATTCGTCCACCTGTTGATCGACATACCGCTTTATATAATTGAAATAACGAACATCTCCGGTCGCTTTCCACATCTTTTCCATCATCAGCATGGCATAACCGGCCTGCCAATCGAAATGAGGTGACTTACGGTCCCAGCGGATGCTGTCAGGATCGGGAAATTTGGCGATAAAACTATTGGCTGTTAGCACGGACCACTTGACGGGGGTATTTTGAGCTGATACAAACCCCGTAACCATTAACGTAAAGAGTATGTAAAATGATGCTTTTAGGTAATGATGTTGCATGAAGTTTATGATTAAGTTAAGAAGTGTTTTTAAACTCACCGGAATGGAAATTCGGGTATATTACATTGGCATATAATTTATTAAATGATTTTTAAATAGGATTCCTTCATGCAATGTTACAAATGCAATCAAAAATACATCATTTTTGAATTGATGGTAATAAAAAAGAGAGTTGGCGTATTAATGGCTTCCCTGTTTTTTAACAAAATAGAATATCAATCCAATAAGTCGTGTAACATTATGGATAACAGCGAATAACACTAATATTACTCTTGAAATTAACAGGTGCTTTTTCTTTAGCAAAGACCCTGAAAAGTTTTTTCACGGTTCAGGTTACTTCAAAGAAAAAATCGGATTCATATTATATGCAACCAATTTGATCAAATTATTTACGGCCGAACATCTTCAGAAAACATTTTGACTTGAAATCAGTGTAAATCCGGTTCTTATTTGTTCATTACCCTGTTGAAAAAAGTTTGCATGTCATTCCATGAATCCAGATCTGCTTTTGGGTTGTATTCGATGGGCATATCGAATTTTTTGCCTATTGCCGTAGCCTCCGGATTGGTGAAGGCATGTGTCGCATTGGGGTATACGATGAATTTGTAGTCAGCCTTGATAGAATCCAGCTGATGCCTGAAGGCTTCAACATCTTTTTCGGTAACGAATTTATCGCTGCCGCCATGACAAACCAGGATTTTGGCCTTCAATAAGGCTTTATCTGCCGGCGCACCGGCGAGGCCTCCATGAAAGCTGACAACCCCTTTTACATCTACACCCAGCTTTGCCGAATTCAACACAACCGATCCTCCAAAACAGTAACCAATTGCAAAGATATTGTGTAAATCAACTTGTCTGAATGTCTTAAGTTTTGCAAGGGCTGCTGCCAGACGGGCTTTGGCGAGCTGGGGATCACTGTAAAATGGTTTCGTCAGTTGCTGTGCCTCTGTTGGATTGGCTGCAACTTTACCTTCACCAAACATATCGACAGCCATTGCAACATATCCGAGTTCAGCCAGTTTCCTGGCCCTCATTAAAGGGTAGTCAGTCATTCCCCACCACTCAGGTACTACAAGAACCCCCGGATGTTTTCCCAGCCTGGATTCGTCGTAATAAATAACGCATTTAAAAACAGTGTTGCCAATCAAATAGGTTACCTTTTCTTCTTTGATCTTTGGCGAAGAAGACTTTTCGGAAAAACCGGTACTGATAATGGACATGGTAAGGAGTATTGTGAAAAATATGATTGATCTTGTTTTCATTGTCTTAGCATTTTAAATTAAAATGAAAAGTGTTTAGTTGCAACAAAAAGGGAGGGAGAAAAGTTCAGTATCGGTTCCTTCTATTAATATATCCGGTTAATGAGTTACGCCACTAAATCGAAACCCAAACATGTGTAATTTTGCCTTTTCATTTATAATACCATGCAAGTCCATTTTAAAAGAAAATTATTTTCATTGGCGGTGATAGGTTTACAAATTATCATGTTGACAAGTTGTGACTTCTGGCATCATGATAAACCTGATACGCTGGTTGAGATAGATTTGACCGGGAGAGGAATGACATTGCCTAAGGATATGTATGGCGCTTATGTCAAAGATATCAATAGTGTGGTAGTCAATAAAAGCAAACCCGGCACAGGCACGCTGAATGCGGCGTTGGATGTGGCGACCTGTTTGATGGAACTGGAAAGCAATGCAGACACGGTAAAGAAGACAGCGAATGGCTCAGAATCCGGAAATCTCCACAAATGGATCATAAATCAGGGCATGGTTGTTTCCAATCATGGTCAAACATATAAAACGCCATCTTATTATGCCGTGAACATGTTTTCTGAAAACAAGCCGGATAGAGTGATGCCGGCAAAAGTGACTTATCTCTCTTCAAATTTAAGGGAGGACAGTACGGCCCGGCTAATGCAAAAAGAAAAGAATCAAAGCGGTGTAGGTATCGGAACGCGCAGGTCTTCAATTTATGCCACGGCCGGAATCCATGAAAAACAAGGACTGGTAATCATAAAAATTGTCAATGCTTTCAACAATCCTCATGAAATCAAGATTGTATTGAATCAGAAAAAGCAAATAAAATATAAAGGTGAAGTCACAGTACTAGCATCGAAAAGCATTATGGACGAAAACTCGTATAGAACTCCGGAAAATGTAGTTCCTATGACCCGCGAGTTAAATGGGTTAAAAAACACTTTCTACTATAAATGTCCCGCAAATTCGATTGTCATTATCAATGTTCGTTATAAGAAAGGGATAAACGGCACTGGGAATTGCTGCTGACCCATCATCTTTTTGTTTATTTTTGATTCACTGTCGTTAATGTGACAAATGGTTGATAATGGATAACTCCAACATTTAAAGCATATTATATTCCTTTTTTTAAATGAAGATCATATGAAGAAAGTTGTTTTAGTAAACCTGTTTTTTTTATTGGTCATCAGCTTTGGCATGACTCAAAACAATGCAAAGGAAAGTCCGGTGATTGCAAAAGGGGCAAAACTGATTCGTTTAAGCGATCAGTTTAGTTTTACGGAAGGTCCTGCCGTGAATAAAAAAGGGGATGTCTATTTTACAGATCAGCCCAACGATCGGATCATGAAATGGTCAGCTAAAGATGGTAGCCTTACCGTCTTCATGGAAGGCACCGGAAGGTCAAACGGAATGTACTTCGATCATCGGGGAAACCTGATTGCTTGCGCCGACCTGGATAACCAGTTGTGGCAAATCGGCATGGATAAAAAGGTGAAAGTGCTGGTAAAAGAGTATAATGGCAAACTTTTAAACGGTCCAAATGATGTATGGATCGATAAAAAGGGGGGAATATACCTTACCGATCCCTTATATGTTCGGGCATATTGGAAACGTAGTCCGAAGATGCAACAGGATGGGAAATGCGTTTATTATCTATCCCCGGACAGAAAAAATTTTACCCGGGTTGCCGATGATCTGGTAACACCCAACGGCATCATAGGCACACCGGACAACAAGTATTTGTATGTTGCAGATATCGATGCTAAGAAAATTTACCGGTACGATATATCCCCCGATGGACAATTGTCAAACCGGAAGCTTATGGTCGAGAAGAGCTCGGATGGCATGACCATTGATGACCATGGTAATTTTTATATCTGTAATCAGGCTGGTGTCACGGTATTCAATAGTAAGGGAGAACAGATAGAGCAGATTCCCATTGATGAAAAATGGACGGCCAATGTCTGTTTTGGCGGTAAGAAGCTGGGAAAATTATTTATTACCGCTTCAAAGTCGGTATTCATTATCGATATGAAAGTCAGAGGGGTAAGATAAATTCATATTTATTTATCGGATCGCGTCAATCATTTTCAAGAAAGGATTGTTTTAAAGCCGAACGCTGAGAATAGGAGCGTTCCTATAATGTGTAACTACTGTAAACCTTTGCCAGGGACCTTTTTATAAAGAATATTATGGGCTGCAGCTTTATTTTGATATTTGCTTTATCGCTGTGTGGGGTCAAAGGATATAAACGTTAACATGCATGAAATAAGAGACTGTTATTTGAAAGTGTTAATTTATGAGCATACGTAACAGCCCGTATTGAAGAGAAATTCATTGAATTTTAAAATACCGGTAGGGAGTATTGAAAGAAATTTTATGGAAAACCATTGAGTGGTCCATAATAGATAGTTTCTTTCAATCTCCCTACTGTCGATTTATTAAAAACAAGCCTCAATCTCATTTTCCCCTTAACGCTTTCACTTCTTTCGGACTCACCACGCTTGATGCATTATTAAAAGATTGCCTTATAAAAGTTAAAACAGAAGCAATCTTTTTGTCGGACAGCTTATTTTGTTTTGGCATGTATCCGTTATAATAATCTTCGTTAACGGTGATTTCACCTTCCAATCCATTCAATAAGACCAGGATTAGTTTTGTTTTGTTTCCTTTTACCCAGGTGCTTCGTATCAGGGGGGGATAGGTGTTTGGCACCCCACTGCCATCTTTCTGATGACAGGAGAGACAAAACTTTCGATAAATTTCTTTTCCGTTTTTCAGCGTCCGGCTGAGCTTTCCGTTTTCCGGAATATCACGGTCGAATTGTATCAGCCGATACTGGATTAATACCGATGCCGGATTTTCACTGTTTCCAAAGAGAAACAGCATCAAAACGATAAAGTTGCTAATCTTATCCATCTTCACAGCCGGTAATTGACAATTCATAATAGAAGCTGATCCTTATTGGCGAAAAGTAATCTTCCAGATCCTTCCTTGTATGTCTTCGACAACATACAAAGAACCGTTGGGTCCCATTGCCAGACCACAAGGACGATGGTGTGCATCACGCGGACTCATTATCCTGGATACTCCCGCAAAGTTATCGGCAAACACTTCCCATTTTCCGGAAGGTTGATCGTTGAGAAATGGCACGAAAATCACATTATACCCTTTTTGTTCCTGGGGTGCTCTGTTCCACGAACCATGAAAAGCGATAAAAGCTCCATTCTTATAATGGGGAGGAAATTGATCACCTGTATAAAACAACAAATCGTTGGGAGCATAATGAGCCGGAAATGCCATAATCGGTTTTTCACTACCCGTTTTATCCTGGATCTTTCCATTTCCTCCATATTCAGGCGCCAGCATCTTCATGTTTTTTGAATCATCATAGTAAGTGTATGGCCATCCACAATTGATGCCGTCCCTGAGCAGGAAAAACTCTTCGGCAGGAAGATTCACGCCCTGATCTTCGCTGTAATATTCCGGCCAGAATTCATGGAGCTGATCTCTGCCATGTTGAACCGCATAAAGATGATTTGCTACAGGGTTCCAGCGAAGTGCCACACAATTTCTCAGACCCGTTGCGTAACGGTAACCCTCTTTCATCTGATCCTGACCGGTTTTATTGGCATCGAACCGCCATATGCCTCCAAATTCCAATAACAGGGGACACGGATTCATCCCGGGTGTGTGAAGTGTGCGATCCGGATTCTGACATGCATTCGAAGGGGCCCCCACGTTGACATACAGATACCCGTCATTATCAAATGTAAATGACTTGGCCCCATGCTGTCTGTTTATTTTAAATCCACGTGCAATTATTTCGGGTTTAAGCTTGGGAAGCAATTCACCGGGAATCAGCTTGTAACGCATAACCGTGGTATCCGAGCTAAAATAGAGATAGCCATTGTAGATGCCGATGCCTGTTCCGGGGAAGGATCCGAAATATCGGATGATGTCCGCTTTGCCATCATTGTTTACATCTCTCAAGGCAACAATACCCGCTCCGTTTTTCAACCGAGCCAGTGAGATGTAAATGTCTCCATTGCTGTTTACAGCAATATGCCGTCCCTCACCGATTGAATCTGCAACTATGACGGCCGTAAACCCTTTGGGTAGAATTATCGATTTATCCTGACGAGTGCCTTGAGCTGATATTTCCCGGGTATAAATACAGACAACAAAGAAAATGATATAACCGGGTAAAAATAGTAACCAGTTTTTCCAGGATTTAAGAAATGATGGCGCGTTCATTTTGGAATATTTTGATAACCCGAAATAACCTAAGTCAGATTGCGTGTAGATTCCAAATTCATTAATCAATATCTCTTCATTAAACAAAACTGTTTAACCAGAGATATTTAAAAAAAATAAACGCGCGAATGATAAGACTGTTCAATGAAATAAAAAATTGAACAATGGAATGGATTATTTATTGATTCCTGGTGATGATCTTATGGGCTTTCCGTTTGCGTGTCGTTTTCTTTCTGAATTGATCGGAAAGGACGCTGATGTTTCCATCAACTTCCAATACTGCCAAATCGACTTCTTCGATGTTAGATACGCCATGTTCACGAACCGTTTCCAATAATTCTTCCATCGTAATTTTAACCCTATCCAGATTGCGGTGGTTGACCTTTCCCTTAAAGATCAGCATCACCGCTTCACCCTGAATGGCCCTGCTGAAGACCGGAAAACGGAATTCCAAAGACTTCAACAAAAAATTTACCAGGAATAAGGCGGCTGCACCGGTTAATCCACCTGAGAGCGAAGTGTCGGGACCCGTCATGGCATTCTGTACTACATTACTGATGAGCAGGATAAAAACCAGATCGAACACCGATAACTGGGCAAGTTCCTTTTTGCCGAACAACCTGATGGCGACTATAAGAAATAAATAGACCGTTATGGTGCTGAGTATAATCCTTACATAATTATTTCCAAGTAATTCCATTTGTTAAAAAGATGTATTTATCTGCAAATTAAATCATATATTTCTATTTGAACCTTATTATGACCGGTAAAATTAGCAGATTGATGCCGGATACTGTTTTAAAGACCCTTATTTGACTAAGATTTGATGATGCTGCTCATCTGTTTCGGCAATAAACTCTTTATATTCTTTGGGTTATAATCTGTCAGAATACATCCAAAGCATGCCAAGGGTCGAATAGCTTAACGGTTTAGACGGCAATACAGTCTGGAATGCTTACATAACTTACCGATAATTCATCGAAGTGTTATCATGGATTTCCTGACCAGAGGATAATAGGGTTTCTGATTGATTAATTCTCATGCGCTAGTTGAGTACTTCGGCTAGTTTTCTTTCCAAAGCAACGCCTCTAAGGTCTTTCGCAATGATATTGCCATCGGGATCGATAAGCAAATTCGAGGGTACTGCATGGATTCCATATAACTGACCCACTGCATTGTTCCACCCTTTCAGATCGGATACCTGTTTCCATGTGAGATTGTCATCTCTTATCGCTTTCATCCAGGCCCACTTGTCGTTGTCTAACGATACACCCAGAATTTCAAGTCCTTTCGGATGATAGACCGCATAAGCTTTCACCACATTGGGGTTTTCTCTCCGGCAAGGACCACACCACGATGCCCAGAAGTCTAATAACAGGTATTTACCTCTAAAATCAGATAAATGAATGGGATTGCCGTCAGGATCGTTCTGGGTAAAAGCCAGCGCAGTTTTGTCCTTAATCACATCAGCAGCACTTCTCAATTTTTCGGCATAGTCAGCACTGGTAATTCCCTTTTGCAGAAAGTCTGCAAATGTTTTGCCGTGTTCAGTGCTTCTCACCTCATTGGACAAGGCATTGAATAATGGAATCAATATTGTATGGTCCGGATACTTTCTACCATACACTTCTAACATATCCAAAGCCAGATAACTATCGGCATGTGTCTTGATGAAGGTGTAATACTCCTGATATCTTTCAGTCTCTATCTGGTCGCTTAATTTTTTGAATTCCAGTCTGACAGCTTCGTCTTTTTTCTTTTCAGGCGGTAGAGAATTGAATGCGGTAACTAAAGCATCTCTTCGGTCTTCGAATGGCTTCAAAACCAACAGATGTTTTCTGAACTCATCATTGAGTTTTGATCCCGTGACTATTGCATTTGAAAGCTGATCAGAGGTAGTGATTTGAATGTCCCCCTGTTCCAGATAAATGGTAAATCTTTCATTACCCGGATCTTTTCTTCCCCATCCTTTATGGTTGATATAAATGACGCCTGCTGTCGGATCGCTCACAGATCCCTTGAAATTGAATTGCCCTTTTTTAATGGGCATGGAATCAATACGGATTCCTGTTACGCTTTTATATACGAGATATGCTTTGGCAGGTGAATCCAGGTCACCTATTTTTCCTTCCAGTTTGAAGTTCCCTTTTTGTGCCATCAGGGCGAGGGGAACTAAAAACAACAGTACCATGATAACTTTTCTCATTTGAAAATCTATTAGATCTGTTTAAATGACGTTGTTAGTTTGTAATCTTCTGCATTACAGTAGATCAAATTTACATAATAATTTGATTCATACACACACCGATTAAAAATCAATATCACCGCCAAAGATTTTGTTGAAGCCGAATCCGAAGTCCGGGGTGCCGCCCCTGCATGCAGATGCCAACGATCTGAAAACAGCCTCAGATTACCCCAATACCCTACCTCTATATTCCTTTAATTCAGGGAATATTGTGGACAGACTGGTATTTGATTGGTTGTTACTCCCTGTTACATAAGTAAACACTCCCTCCCCAGGAAACCAGTGAAATAGTTTGGATTTTGCAGTTAAATACCTGCCAAATACCAGTTAGAGTAAAAATAAAGGAGAATAAAAGGGAAATGGTATTCTGATGATATGCTGGTTTACAGAAGTGAATTCTTTAAATGAATCCATTAATTCGGCAAACAGCAAAAGGATTTATCGAGCTAATATATGATTTTTTTTTATCGGATAGATCGAAAAGTTTAGAAACTGTTTAAATTTAAGAAAGCAATAAATTAAAATAAAGAATATCAGTTGTTTGACTGTGTAACAAATGCGAATCATTGGGGTTATCCGAATGTTTACGTAAAAAAGATTCCCAACCAACCTAACCGAAAGCCAAAGGTGTTCATTAGATGTGAACTCATCGGGAATACCAAAACCGCTTATGGCTGGATCCTTGAAGTTGTGCTGCGGAAAAGCGTTTGCATGGTTTGAAGGTTGCAAAAGGCCCAGTAAGGATTTTAAATTCAATACCCATAGCCGTGAAGCAATGATTCAACTTGCGATGATGAAGTTAATGCTTAATCGGATTCACCCAAAAAATGAAACTTTCTCTAACGCTCGTCAACTTTAAGTCAAATGAACTTGATTTTGATTGTTTATTCCTCGATAAGCCTTTTACGGCAGATTTCGAGAGCTGCCTTATGCTTTTCGTCGAGTTGAGGATAAGCCAGGTCCAGTTTGTCAAGATGCTTGACAATAATTTCTGAAACGGCCAGCCGGGCAAACCATTTTTTATCTGCAGGGATGACATACCAGGGATTGTGCCCGGTATTGGTGTTCTCGAGTAACTTTTCATAGCATTCCATATAGGTATCCCAGTATGCTCTTTCGCTGAGGTCGGCTTCAGAGAATTTCCAGTTCTTCGATTTATCGTCTATCCGGGCCAACAGTCTTTGTTTTTGTTCCTCCTTTGAAATATGGAGAAAAAGTTTGATGAGGGTAAATCCGTTTTCGTGCAGATATTTTTCAAAATCATTGATCTGTCTGTAACGGTCGTTCCAGATATCCTCGGTAATCAATTTGTCGGGTAGATTTTGATTCTGAATCAGGTTATGAACCTTTACGACCAGAATCTCTTCGTAATAGGATCGGTTGAATATCCCTATTTGCCCACGTTCAGGTAAGTGCAGGTTTGCCCTCCACAAATAATCGTGCCGTAATTCAAGGGTAGAGGGTTGCTTGAAACTAAATACTGTCGTGCCCTGGGGATTTAAACCCGACATGACATGTTTGATGATACCATCCTTTCCGGCGGTATCCATGGCCTGGATCAGGATGATGGCCCCGTATCTGGATTCGGCATATAATTTCGCCTGGAGTTCGTTTAGCTTCTCAATGTTCTTTTCCAGTAACGGCAATGTCTCTTCTTTAGACTTAAAGGAACTGGTGTCGCCTGTTTTGATCTTCGAGAGTTTGAAATTTCCTTTTCCTTCTGAATCTGGAATAAAATTTTTTATGTTCATTTCTTCTTGGATTTAAAAGTCAATTATAGCATTGAACATTTATCGGTACCGACATATGATATTTGAGCATATCGTGACAAGCCGTGAGATAAGCAAATTTAGATAATAAAAAGCGTAAATAATTAAGTCATAAAATAGTATCTGTATCGTTATGCCCATATAGA
>JAUZOX010000410.1 GCA_030706265.1 Bacteroidota bacterium
ACGGCGAAGTTCAGTAACAATGGGAATCGTGTTGCCTACACTCGGATAAACAAGCTCAAGCAGCATTGTCTTTTCAAGTGTACGGAATGCTTCCCCCATCTCCCTCGCTTTATAGGAAGATCCTGCAAAACTGCCGAGAGAAATGATCTGAGCGGCAAATGACCATCCTGTTTGCAGTATATACCGGATTACATGGGTCATATTCTGATTACGGGCATACTTTTCAACATCGTCTCTATAACCCGACAAAAGAGTCTCGTAAACATCGTTTACCGCCACCAGATCTTTGTGATTGACATAGTGCTTTACAACCTCCGGCATACCACCAATTAATGTGTAGGTATTAAACAATCCCATGACCTTTGGATGAATAACTTCAGGTATGTTTACGCCGGCAATAGCCTGTTGAAGTTCAACTTCACCGAGAGCGCCCAAAAATTCATCAAAAGAACAGGGACGGATCGCCATGTATTCTACCCTGCCTACGGGAAAAGAGATATGAGTATCTATCAGACTTTCCAAAAGCGATCCCGCTGCTATAACAAACATTTCGGGTACCGCTTCATAAAAATAACGCAATCTGGCAACAGCCTTTACTGAGTTTTGGATTTCATCGATAAACAATAATGTTCGCCCTCCATTTCGAGGCTTATTGCAGTAAAGATATATGGCAACCAACAGGTCATCTATGTTTTTTGGCGTATCGAAAAGTCCGGCAGCTTGTTCATCTTCAAGATTAAGATATAAATATGTATCAAACTCTTTGCTAAACTCATCGACAAGAGTGGTCTTCCCAACTTGTCTGGCACCCCTGAGGATCAGTGGTTTTCTTCCGTCTTTGGCAGCCCATTTGTGTAATTGGGCAAGAGCATTCCTTTGGAACATGGGTATCGGTTTAATGCATTAGTTTCGGTAAAGATATGTGTTTTGTTTCAAAGTGACGGTATAAATTGACATTTTTTGTTTCAATGTGACGGTATAAATTGGCGTTTTTTGTTTCAAAGTGACGGTATAGGGTAAAAAGAAGGGCAAGATTTAACAACTAAGGTAAATTCCAGGGAAACAAAGTTGCGTACTTTGCCAGGTGAACCGTTATAAATGCGCTCTGTTGCGGCCGTAACAGTCTTGATCGTGGGGGTAGGGTAAACCATTGATTGGAATGAAGCATCCGGTTTCAGGACCCCGCGAACATTGCCCAGGGGACCCTTCAAAAAAATAGTATCGGTAAAGGGCCTCCATTGAACCACCCTCCCCATCCTTTGTCATGGCAAATGCCAGAGAGGAGCTCTTATTCCAAAACGATTGACGCACTTTTGGGTGACTTCACTGAATAATTGAATCCGATCTTTTTCTCCTTTGCGGGGTCGATCTTCAAACGCCAGGTGATCTTGTTGGTCGTGTCGTCAAGTGTGCCTTCCTTATAGTCTCCGCGTTCGACCACAATCTCCTTGTTTGTGGAAGTGGGGAACTGGTCTTCAACGGTAATGCTGATGGGTTGTTGTTTCTTGTTCCGGATCGCGATTTCCCAGTTGCGTTCATCGATCTTATTGCTGCCCAGTACCTGGTTCCGGCTGAATTCTTTCAGCTTTGTCCTGCTGACCACAATGTTCTTATCACGGCCCAGCGAAAGTTCCAGAGTATCTTTGGTATTGCGGGTATCCAGCGCTGCTTTGCCCAGATAGGTGCCTTCAAAATAAAGATTGGCTTCACCGCTGAGCAGGTTCATCTCTTCCCAGCCCGTGATTCTGGCCGTAAGGAACGCATCTTTATCTATCTTGGGGACACAGTAATACTCATAGGTTGCATTAACAGTCCGCTCCTGAACGTCGACGGTGTGCTGCTTATTATCGGACGGGATGCTGTATGGTTGTTCAATTTCAAAACGGAACGAAGTCTGACCTTCGGTAACATTGACACCGGGGATAGAAGCCAGATCTGCAAGGTGTCTATTTCCTCTTAAAGTTATGCGTGTTTCTCCTGGTGTTACTGCTTCACCTCGAACCGAAGTGATGGCAACACCGGCCACTTTACCTTCGAGTAGGTTCTTTACCGGATAATCCAGGTTCCACACAAGCAAGTTAGGCTTGGTTCCGCTCTCTCTTGGATTCCCGGAAGAAAGGGCGAGTTTGACATTGTTCCAGTCTTCCCCCGTGCCCTGATATACATTGGCTTTATATTTCATGTACATCGGTTTGCTGATGTCGGTAACCCGCAGGTCGTAAGAAGGGTACCAGCCGGCATTGTACACCACATAACTCAAACCGATATTTGCCGTTCCCGCTTCTTTGGACATCACCGTTACTACGATCTCTCCCGAAGGCTTGTTGTTTTTGGCATTCAGCTCATTGAGCTGTTGTTCCATCTTTGTGATATCCTTATTGTAGTCGGTTATCTTCTGATTGATTTCCAATTGTTTGCTTTTGACTTCCGTCATTCGGTTTCGTTGAAAGTCCATTGCCTCCTTCAGGTCAGCGGTCTTCAGCAATACATTGCTCCCGCCGATAGCCTGGTTCTTGATCAGCATATTTTCTTCCTGCTGGAATACCTGAAGCATGGCCGTTTCGTAATTCAGCTTTTCCCTGGTGGCCTTCAATTGTGCTTCCAGTTTTGTGATCTCCTCACGCTTGCTTTGTTCCTGGATATAATTGATCTGATGGTTGACGGCAAGTACTGTAAAATCCAAATCGGTGCTCACCTGAATACTTTGCGGATTCACTGTTGTTGAAACATCCGTAAAGACGAGATCCGTGGTCCCTTTGGGAATGGCAATTGCGGCTTTTCGCATGACCTGGGCGCCGCTTATAAAGACGGTCACGTTATCGATCCTGGAATCTATTTGTTTTTTAGGCTCTTGTGCTACTACAATTGCACAGAGAAAAATTAAAACGGAAAGCAAAATTGTTTTCATAGTTACCAATTTTTTGATGTCACACTTGAAAAGATACAATATCGGTCAAACCGGACCTAAAGATAAATTATATTATTGATAATCAAACTCACATTATAATCTGATTCATTCAAACAGTATAAAAATCAAAACCGCTGCAAAAGACATTGATGAAGCCAAACCCGAAGTACAATGTGTCTCGTCATGACAACGTTTAACAACAAAAGTAGTTATAGAGGCAAAGTAACCAAAAACGATGCCAGTTGGCTTCCGGATAACATATCAAATGTCGAGCCCCACTTTAGTGTGAACCATTACTTTACCGGCCTCCCCTTCCATGAAACCGTTGAAAACAGGCCTCCAAAAGCAGCAAAGATTACATAAAAAGGAAGAATGAGCTCCACCGGCAGGTAATATTTGATCAGAGGCTTTTGATCCATAAACGAAGCGACGGCTAAAAGCAAGGGATAATCAATGATCAGCTTTGAAATCCATATCAGAAAAAAAGGTTGCCAAAGCCCGGTCATCAAGCCGTATACCAACCCAGCCGGAATTCCCAGATTGATCAGCAAAACCGAGATAGCCGTCAAAACAATCCCTAAGTCGGTATACCCCGTACTTTTTGAAGTCCAGCGCATTCTTTGTTTAAGAAAGGATTTAAGATCGGGTTGAGCTCCCGTGGTAACGATGGCA
>JAUZOX010000411.1 GCA_030706265.1 Bacteroidota bacterium
TCTGTATTGGAACAGATGGTTTTGGCTCAGCACTTATTGGAGCAGGGTCATTTGGAACTGGAAACCTTGCTGTACAGGCAATGAATGGGAATATAAATAATTTTGGTGATATCGTGGGTGCTTTTGGACAAGGGGCAATAGAGGGCAATTGCCTTGGGTCTGTTATTGGTGACGGATTGAATGTGCATATAATATCAACTATAATTAAAGGAGCTGCATATTTAGATGCAGGTGTAACCGCTTTAAGTGCTGTAAAAGGGCTTGGACAGGGTATATTTACAGGAGATTGGAGCGGATTGGGGAATGCAGGTGAGATATTCTTGGGCAACTTTGCATTAAACGACAAGCTTCCGGGCTTAGGTGGCGCATGGGAAGGCATTAGTCGTTTTAGCTGGGAAGGAATCCAACAAACTTTAGGCTATTCGTTTAATCAGTGTTACAACACATTTACTCATGTTGACAGAGTATCATATTTTGATGGTGCTACTTTAGTTAACAGAAATGGCGGAGGTAATGAATGGGGCATGACTTTGGGAAACTTTATAATGGGAAATGAAATGACTGCCAATATTGATGATGAAACGTTTATGCATGAGTATGGACATACATTACAAAGTCAGGACTATGGGCCTTTCTATGGTTTAGTTATTGCGCCTTGGAGTGGTTTAAATATGCTGTTTGGCGGTCAACGTCGAATAAGAAAAGCTCTTTCCGAACATGAAACTGAATGGTATGAAAGGCAAGCAAATGGTTATGCCGCAAGCTATTTTGGTCATTATTATAATGTTTCTTGGGAACCTTATAATTATCCAATAAAGAAAAGTGATATCAATCAATAGTTAATGCATTAAGTATAATAAAATGAAAAAACAAATCTATTCCTATATGAAAAATATTTTAATTGGTTCTTTGCTATTAATAATGTGTGCATTTAGTTGCGAAAAAATAGCAGAACATAAATATGCAATTAAGTTTTACAATCATTCAACCAAAAGTGTAATGATTGTTGAAGGCATGGAAGAGGTAGGGCTTTATCTTTATCCAGATACTACTTTACCTACCCAAAGACCATTTTTAATACAAGTAATTCCAAATAACTATGGGGAAATCCTAAGTTCAAATAAATGGGCAGATGAGATTAACAGTATACCATCACATATATTAAGCATTTATGTTTTTAGTTCGGATACAATTAAAGCATATGATTGGAGCAAAATAAAATCAGGCTATAAAGTTTTAAAACGCTATGATTTAAGTCTGGGGGATTTGCAAAAGAGTAACTGGACCATTACTTACCCATAAAAAATGATAAAACCCGGTACACCACCGGTTTTTAATTATTGAGCTATTTTTAGTTTATATCAAGTCAATCTTTCGTGAGCATCCCTTTAGATATGCTCTCGTTGTAAATCCACTTCGTTTAAACGGTTTATTCAGAAAAATAAATTGATAAAAACATAAAATGAATATGAAAAATTTGAATAGTCTTGGAATTATTGCGGTGCTGTTTGTATTTATCTCGTGTAGCCCCAAAATTTCAACGAATTTATCTAAAAGTTACCCTGCCCTGGATTATAAACAGGAGGTAGCAGTAATTGAACTTGATCAGGCCGAACCTGCCGGTTCTGAGGTCTTAGGACAGGTTCGGATTGGTGATTCTGGGTTTAGCATCAATTGCGGTTATGATGATGTTTTAGATAAAGCAAAACTGGAAGCGCGAAAAGCGGGCGGAAATGCCATTAAGATTATTGAGCATCAGCTACCATCTGTCTTCGGCAGTTCCTGTCACCGGATTACGGCTAAAATATTAAAGGTTGACAATGTCGACCAATTTCTGGTAAAAGAAGAAGAACCGGTTATACCCGATGCCGATTATGCTGTTATTAATGTTTACCGTTACAGCGGTGTCGGCTCGATTCTCTCGTTTGACGTTCACCTGTGCGATTCAGTGATCTGCCGGGTTAAGAATAATTACAAAACTTCGGTAAAGGTAAAAAAGGACGGGTTGAACTCGCTGTGGGCAAAAACTGAATCAAAATCAGAGGTTCCCATTGATATTAAATTAGGACATCAATATTACCTGAAGTGCAGCATCGTGTTGGGTGCTTTTGTCGGGAGGCCTAAACTTGAATTGGTTGACTGGAAGACTGGAAAAGCTGAATTTGAATCATTTAAAGCAAAAAACCAATGAAAATCATTTTAACTATTCTTGCCATCGTATTTTTTGTTCAGGTTGCGTTATCGCAAGACCTTATTGTTACTACCAAAGGTGATTCAATCAACTGCAAAATAACCAAGGTTAAAAATGAGAATATCTATTTCACCTTTAAGTATAAAGATGAAATACGAAACACGCTACTCCCTTTGGGAAAAGTCAGCTACCGTGCAACCAACTTCTTTCAAAAAAGCGAATTACCCCAAAACAAAATACCCGGGAACAAAAATTATCAGCAATGGCGATTTTCAATTTATAGTGGTTATGCCTACGAGACAGCAGAGATAGGAAGTACAGTGCCTGCTGATTTTAAAGATTACGTTAGACAACTGAAATCAGGTTTTGTTTGGTCTACCGGGTTGACCTACTATTTTTCAGAAATGCTTGGCTTCGGTGCAAAATATGCCAGGTTTAGTACATCGAACAGCCTAAATAACATCTACCTTGAAAATAGCCTGGGAGAAAGGCAATACGGTCGGATGAGCGATAAAATCGCAGTTAATTTTATCGGCCCTACATTTTCCACACGGTTTCTGAATGCCCGCAAAAACAGCGCTTTTACGTTAGGGTTAGGCATGGGATACATGGGATATAAAGATGATGAAGTGCTTATAAATAATTATAAAATGACCGGTAGCACTTTTGGAATGTCTTACGATATAGGTTATGAATTTAACCTGTCAAAAAATACAAATCTTGGAATTCAGCTTTCCCTTTTATCAGGTAATTTATTTAAATACAAATTGGATGATGGGACAACAATACAAACAATCAAGCTTGAAAAAGATGAGTATGAAAGTTTATCCCGGATCGATTTAACCATTGGATTAGTATTTGGCAAATGAAAGTGCTTGACGATGATTTAATGCGGTATTTCGTAATCTTAAAAGGATTGGAAGAGCTATTTAAGGGACTGCTTAATGTCTTTCTGCTTAAAAGTAGTTTTTGGTGGTTATATTCAGATTACTCATTTAGTGGTCCTGGGTTTAATCTTCAATGTTAAAAACTATGAAAGCAATTGGAGTGATAACAATTATTTGTGTTCAATTTATATTAATTGCCAATTCCTGCAAAGAAAGTTATTATGACTATAGATTAAAAGTGATAAATAAATCAAACAGGACTGTCTATGCTGAATACACAATGTCTCAAATAGATACATTATTACCATATATTCAATCTCCATTTAATCATAGCCCTGATAAAGCTGCACCAAATGAAACAATCACACTTGGAAGAGGCGGTTCCTGGGAAGATGCTTTTAATGAAAGGGCAAATCAGAAATTACGCATCTTTATTTTTGATGCTTCTAAAGTAGATAATACACCTTGGGAGACAGTAAAAAA
>JAUZOX010000412.1 GCA_030706265.1 Bacteroidota bacterium
GTGTTTAAAGAATCAACCTTGTCAAAAAAATAAACAACCTTCAGGGAATCTTTATCTATCGTTTTTTGTGGTTTGGGCTTTAAGGCTTGATCGCCCAATTGTGTGACCTGTGCCGAAGCCAGAGACGAAAACAAAAGAGAAAAAAACATACAAACCAAAAAGCGCCGGCTCATTACAAATGACATCGTTATATTTTTATGCATTGGCCGCAAAATTACGGAGTTTATTCCATATAAAACATGGCGAAAAGTAAAATCAATCGCATCAGCGATTAATCTTCAATTTTCCATAATGCATCTATAACAGTGCCATCCACCCATTTGACGATCCCCACCACTTCTTTAACGAATTTGGGCTTTGAAGGTTTACCGCAAATGACTTCTGCTTCTTCCTTTAATTGCCGGATATCCTTGATCGGGAGCTTTGAGCCTTTTGTTTTGTCAATCAGGTCAGTGCGTAAAGGATTGATCGCAATTCCCCTTTCAGTAACGATAACGTCGATCAGTGATCCGGGACCACACAAGGTCGTCACCTCATCGACGATTACCGGAATCCGGTCACGGAAAAGCGGTACGGGTATAATGGTACACTTTGAATGTAAACAGTTTTGCCAGCCCCCAATACCGTGCAATAAGCGACCATCCGAATGGGTAACCACATTCCCGTTGAAATTGACGTCGATTTCCGTAGCACCCAATATCACGATATCCGTCATGCCGGCATAGTTTCCTTTTGAGTGAAAGTTATAGGCATTAAAAACAGGAACATCGCAATGGTTTGGATTTTCGCGGATAGATCGAACAGCTTCCAGATCGAATGCCTGGGCATCCAATATGTACTCTACCGAGCCGTCCTTAAGCATAGAGACCATGTATTCCGTGCTGCCTCCGAAACAAAAGCGCGCCTTCCATTTCTTTTCAAGGAGAATCTTATGAAAATAATCTTCGACTGCGAGTGAGGTTCCACCTGCACCTGCCTGAAAGGAGCAACCATCTTTTAAGAGTCCTGCTTCAAGACAGAATTGGGCTGTCATCTCAGCTATCATTAACCGGTCAGGGCTTCGGGTAATTTGGGTGGTGCCCGATACTATTTTTTCGGGTAGGCCAATTTTGTCGACTTTAACCACAAAGTCGACATAGTTACCCTGTATTTGCATTGGCATACAAGGAAAAGGAATCAGATTGTCAGTGACGACGATGACTCTATCCGCATACATGTAATCCGCCAGTGAATATCCCAGAACCCCACATGCCGATGGGCCATAAAGACCGTTTCCATTCCCAAACGGATCTGCCGTTGGAGCTGCCAGTATTGCAATATCGATATGGACTTCACCATCCTGAATGGCTTGAAATCTTCCACCATGCGACCTGAGAACGGCACACCCTTTCATCTTTCCGCTCGTTGTAAAATTGCCCAATGGACCATTCATACTGCCTTCAATATGATCTATGGTTCCATTTTCCAGATATTTTATGATCGGCTCATGGCACGGAAATGATGCAGAGGGTAACCAAACCAGGTCTTTGACCTTTGAACGGTCTGCTATTTCAAAAATCCGGTTTGCAATCAGGTCCCCTTCGCGGAGATGATGGTGTGTCGAGATCGTCATGCCATCACGCAAACCACATAAGCGCAAGGCTTCTTCCAGCGACGCAACTTCCTTGTTGCCATCTGCCGGATAGTCAAGAACGGTCGGGATAAAGGGGGCGTGCTTTCTGCCTGACGGACGATGTTTGCCAATACCCTGAAAGGGGATCTCCTCATGCCCGTTGACGATGGTCGGAACCAGTCGTCCTGCTGCATTCATTACCAGATTATCATATTTGTTCATGGTTGTTCCCTCCAGTTTCGTTCGAGTCTATCCATTGAAATTGCCAGCGCAATGGTATTGAGAGCCTGTTTTACTACAGCCGGGTCAATCATTTTTGAACCAAGCACCACTACATTCACTCCTTTTGATTGTGCTTCTTCAAATGCAGTTACGATTTTTTTGGCCTTATCGATTTCTTCTTCTTTAGGGGTAAAGGCTTCACGGATTGGTTTAATCTGTCGTGGATGGATGCAGCCCATTCCTGCAAATCCAAGGGCTTTTGATTGCAAGGCAGTTTGATACAGTGCTTCAAGATCGTTGATGTCCGAAAATACAGAATCAATAGCCTGGATGCCTGCTGCTTTGCATGCTATCACGATCTTGTTGCGGGCAACAAAACTTTCGGTTCCTTCTCTGGTCCTTGAGACTCCAATGTCGGCAGTATAGTCTTCAAGACCAATCGCCATTGCTACTATGTTGTTTGCAGATGTGGCAATATCGTAGGCATTGATAATACCTTTTGCACTTTCAATAATAGGCATCAACCAAATTTTATGGTTGAGATTGCATTTGGTGCTGATGATGCCGATTCGTTTATTGACCTGTTTGATTTGTTCCGGGTATTCACATTTGGGAATCAATAACAGGTTGACTTTGTGTGGAATAATATAGTCAAGATCAGCGATACCTCCCGGAATCTGGTTAATGCGAACCATGCGCTCGGCACCATGAAAATAAATGGCCCTTAATGCGTTTCTGACCATAAACCGGGCTTCGTGTTTTTTATCAGGAGCCACGGCATCTTCAAGGTCAAGGATAATCCCGTCGGGGTGATGAAGACCGGCATTGATCATCAATTCCGGACTGTTGCCCGGGATATACAATCTCGAAATGCGGTGTTTCTCGCGGGGCGTGGAAAGATCTCTTTTGTTATCAGGGTGGAAATCGGGTAGGTATTCCTTGTCCGAATCAATCAATAGTTTGATGGCCGATTCGAGCCGGGCAGCAATAACATGAGGAAGGGCACCTGAATCGTTAATTTGGATACGGGCATTGGCAATGTTGAAGAAACTAAAAATTTCTTTTGTCAGGGTGATGATTGAATCTTCATATAAGGATTTGACTTTGCTGATTAGTTGAATATCAATACCGCCGGCATCTGTCAATTCCAGTATGACTTGGCAATCCGAACGGATCCGTTCTCCCTGATTGCCGCATGTAACGATCTTTCCCAATTTGATGTTTGTTTAGAGATATTATTAAGCCTGTCAACCGAACTGGAACATCAACCAGCTGAAAGCTTTTGAGCTCCAACCCTAAACACAAATATAAGAAAGTTAAAGGCATAAAAAAAGAGAAGTTGAAAACAACTTCTCTTTTTTTATAGAATTCTTAGAGAATTTCTACTTACTTAGCTTTTTTTGTAGCCTTAACATCAGCTTTTTTAGTTGTATCTACAGCTTTCATTGTAGTATCAACTTTCTTGGTGGTGTCATTTGCCTTCATGATGCTATCTTGTTTTAGGCTATCAAGTCTAGCTTGTTCAGCTTTGTTAACACTAGGTTTACATGAAACGGCAGCAAATAATGCTACAACTGATACGAGAACAAATAATTTCTTCATTGTCTGAATTTTGTTGTTGGTTAATATTCGCTACAAATATACGCACTATTAGCAAAAAGCAAGAACTTTCATCAAAGAAACAATGTATTTTTTTTAACGAACTTGGTTTGTTTA
>JAUZOX010000413.1 GCA_030706265.1 Bacteroidota bacterium
AAAGATAAATTGAAAATAATGTGGGTAACAGATGGTTCGGATGACGGCACTCCCGATTTATTACAAAAATACGGGAATGTCATTGTACTGCATGAAGCGGAAAGAAAAGGAAAGGTTAGTGCAATGAACAGGGGAATTCAACATGTCACCACCCCTATCGTTGTCTTCACCGATGCCAATACCATGCTTGGCCGGCAAGCTATTCGTGAAATTGTAAGGTCGTTCGATGATCCTGAAGTCGGCTGCGTTTCGGGTGAAAAACGAATACTTCAAAAAGAAAAAGATGCTGCGGCCGGGTCTGGCGAAGGAATTTATTGGCGGTACGAATCAAAGCTCAAACAATGGGATTCAGAACTGGGCTCCGTAGTAGGTGCAGCCGGTGAGTTATTTGCAATCCGAACCGCGCTTTATCCACGTGTTGAACCGGATACCTTGCTGGATGATTTTATCATTTCGCTTCGTATTGCAATGAAAGGCTATTCCATACGATATTGCAAGGAGGCATATGCCATAGAAACTTCGTCCGCCAACGTCAAAGAAGAGATGAAACGAAAAGTCAGAATAGCTGCCGGTGGCATTCAATCTGTTATACGTCTTTATCCTTTATTAAACATATTTAAGTACGGCCTTTTATCCTTTCAATACATCTCACACCGGGTGCTTCGCTGGACAATTGCACCGTTCAGTTTACCCTTCATCATTATTTTAAACCTGTTTTTAGCTTTTAATGCAGGATTGCCATCCTTAACAATATACAATATTATTTTGGAGTGTCAGATTCTTTTTTATTTTATCGCTTTGATTGGATGGTATTTGGAAAACAAAAGCATTAAATCAAAAGTCTTATTTGTTCCTTATTATTTTTCGGTGATGAACCTTTCGGTTTATCGGGGCCTATGGCGATATCTGTCAGGACAACAATCGGTAAACTGGAACAGGTCCCAGAGAGGTGTATGATGCATATGATAAAAAAAATCCTGATATTAATATTGTTTTCCTTACCGGGATACCTGGGCATTGCTCAAAATATGACCCGGTTAACGGTATCTCCACCATCATCTGACGTTACAACCATCATTGATGGAAATTCAATTCCGGGACTTGTACCGGGCGATACGATCGCAATGACAGGCGGCAAATACTATCAGATTATTATTCGCAACATAAACGGTTCAAAGAATAAACCCGTCATCGTCATCAATAAAGGGACGCAAGCCGTTATTTCCGGAAATCCCAATTACGGCGTCAAAATCGGTGGATGTACCTACCTGAAATTCACCGGAAAAGGCAACATTACCAATTATTATGGAATCGTGATCAAAGATATCGTAACGACCCTGGCCGCAGGTGGAAATGGATTGTCAATTGATGATCTGAGCACCAATATTGAAGTTGAAAATATTGAGATTAAGAATGTTACATATATCGGCCTGATGGCCAAAACCGATCCATCCTGTACTTTCCTGCCCGAGTATGGTTCATTTGTGATGCATGATTTATTTATTCATGACACCTATATTCATGATATCGGTCATGAAGGAATGTATATCGGAAGTACAAAATTTAAGGACGGTTATTCTTTAACCTGCAATGGAGTGAACAGTACGGTTTCCCCACATATGATCAGGAACCTGAAGGTTTATAAAAACATCGTGGATTCAACAGGCTGGGACGGCATACAGGTTGGTTGCACCGATACGGCGAAGATCTATGACAACAAGGTAATGCGGGATAGCCAGGCCGATAGTCTTAATCAAATGAGCGGCATTCTTATTGGTGGCGGTTGTCAAAATATGGATTGTTATAATAACAGAATACTGAACGGCCACGGCGACGCTTTAGAAATTCTGGGTCAGGGAAATCTAAAGCTATTCAATAATTTAATTGTCAGTCCCGGACAAGGCATTAAAGATGTCAGTCAGCGTAAACACGGCATCTTTGTGAATACGTCAGCCAGTACAAATCCGGGCTGGGTTTATGTTTTTAACAACACCATTATCTCTCCCAAGACCTATGGCATCTACTTTATTAATACCATAATAACGAGCCAGGCATCCAATAACATCGTCGTTGTGCCCGTGTCGAATCTGAATGCTATCGTATATACCCAAAACCCATCGCTGGTCAACAGTTACAACTTAACATTAAATTCGGTCACCGATTCACCGGGTCTTTTTTATGATCCGGATAACGGTGATTACAGTTTAACCTATTCTTCGCAGGCAAAGGATAAAGGCACTGATCTGAGTTCATTCGGCGTAACATTTGATATTGAGCAGAATCCAAGACCGTATCCTGCCAATGGCAGTTTCGATAAAGGCGCTTATGAATATACATCAGGTGTTGGAGTTATTAAACACGAAAGTGACGTCTCAGGATTGCTTGTTATTCCCAATCCCAATAAAGGACAGTTTAAGATAAAGTTTTTTTTGACAAAACCGGCATTACTATCGGTTAAGATTTACAATATCATAGGAAAATGTGTATTTGACTCTGGAAATAAACAATTTACAATAAATGAAAATAATTTGAATTTAAATACTGCTTTCTTACCAGGTGGCATATATATGGTTCAACTATCGGGGGATTCAATCCAAAGATCAGTCAAAATGATCGTTCACAATTAATGCCATTGAAAGGCTTTTTATAAGCCTGAAGGCAACGTACTCATTTAAAAGATTCGAACCCAATCCTGTAGGGGTGACCCTTGTGGTCACCCGCCTATAAAAGTGCACGTTATCACCCATTACGGAAAAAAGTACAGGGTCCCCACCACCAAGTCAAAAAGCAGTACGTATGGACGGTTGGCTGTTCAGAAACCATCCAAAAACTTTATGAAGAAACGTGGGGTAAATAAACATTGATCCTTAACAGCCGATGACCTGCGATTTACACGCGGGTGGCAACAAGGGGCCCCAACTACAGGATGTCGTTCACTGCATACAACACAACCTGTCTAATCATAATATTTACGGACGAACAAATCGAAGTGAATACAAAGCGATGGATTTCATCGCCGGTTATTATTGTTTTGACCCTGCTTCTTTCCGGTTGGTAACGACTGGCCGGATTTCAAAAAAATATTATCCGACAAAGATCAGCCCCCCGGCATAACCGCAGCCTTTTCTCAGCATAACCTCAGCATCGGACCCATCTATTATCCGGAGCATATCCTAGTGTAATCCTAATCATACAGGACGTTGATTCGGTCTATGCACCCGAATATGCATGCCTTTTGCATCCGATTTCCTTCGTTGCCATGCAGTATACTGGTCTGATGTTATCCAGCGGTTTATCTTAGGTGCTGCTGAGGTTCTAACGGATTTATGATAAAAGTTGATCACGCGTGTCCGGTTAAGAAATTATTTAATCCATACAACCCTTATAAATAAAGGGATATAGGCCTATTAATTTAAAGGTTGTAGCGTTTATTTGATTTCTTAACCGGACACGTGTGTATTTACTTAATTTTATAAAAATTAAAATTTGAATAACTTATTCATTGATAAGTATGAAATGTAAATAAAATAGTCTGAAGT
>JAUZOX010000414.1 GCA_030706265.1 Bacteroidota bacterium
TGAATGAGCATGCCCACATTGCGGTTGATGCGATGAATGCCGGAAAGCATGTTTTCTGTGAAAAATCAATGGCCAAGACCCTCGACGAATGCAAACTGATGTACGATACCGCGATTAAAACCGGGAAGATCTTACAGATTGGACATCAAAGATGTTTTAAACCTTCGTATATCCAGGCGATTGACGACATCAGATCAGGCAAAATCGGAAAGATAACTCAGATCAGGGCTTACTGGCACAGGAACAACGACTGGCGCAGACCGGTTCCTTCTCCCGAGCTGGAAAGAAAAATCAATTGGAGGCTATATAAAGAGTATTCATGCGGTCTGATGACCGAGTTGGCTTCGCATCACATGCAGGTTTCCAACTGGGTTTTGGGCAAAACACCTGTTTCTGTCATGGGGACCGGCAGCATTAATTTCTGGAAAGACGGACGTGAAGTTTACGATAACGTTGCCGTGGTTTACAGTTACGCCGATGGGACCAAGTTTATATATGATTCGATGACCAGCAACAAGTTTTATGGTTGTGAACAACAGGTGTTAGGTAATAAAGGAACGCTTGAACTTGAAACCAATAAAATATACACCGAAACCCCTCCTGAACCGGCAGGTATTCTTCAAATGGTCAACGACATGGAGAAAGGTCTGTTTAAAGCCATTCCCGTTGCAGGAACATCCTGGGTCCCCGAAACAGCATCTCATTACAAGGGCGATTATATCTCATTGGACGACAAGATCGATGAAGGGCTCCTTCAGCTGAGAGGCTATACCAATTCGGTACGCAAAAACAAACCGATACCTCAGCTTCTGGAACAGGGATATCATTCCGGCATCTGGACCCTGCTGGGTGAACAGGCCATCGATGAACAAAGAATAGTTACCTTACCCAAAGAATATACAATCTAACAACTATGAACGATATAACAATAAAAACCAAGGTCATTAAAAGAGAATTATGGATCCTTTTAGGATTATTCCTTTTCGCTTTCATATTGAACATTTTCTCGATCGTACACTACAAAACAAGTTGGTCTGAGTTGTTTACCCAGCTCCATGTTGTTATCCTGATCAGTATTTTTTTATACTGTGTTGTTTTGGTCATTCGCTTACTGGTTGACTTTATCGCCAAAATGTTTAACAAAAAGGTTCCGACAAAATAATATATTGCGCATTTTTACTATTTATTTTTTTCGAAGGATATTGGATGAAAATAATGATTTCATTCAATATCCTTTTAAGTTTTTGAAAACCTTTTGTAACTTTACGGAGCTATTCCGATATCTTCCTCAACGCGACTGACAATGCAATAAGAGATCTAATGACCAAACCGAAGTTTTTTCTGTACTTTTTTATACTATTCATGTCCACCTGTATGAATAGCCTGGGTCTGAATTCAGACACTCAAAAGAAGGTTCGGGTAGGTGTCTATCAGTATAAGCCATTGGTATTTATTGAAAAGGGAGGAAAGCCCAGGGGTTTATTTATCGATTTAATCGAAGAGGTTGCATCAAAGAATAATTGGAAAATCATCTATCAGGAGGGATCGTGGCAGGAAAATCTGGATATGCTCAAAGAAGGCAAAATCGACCTTGTTTTAAGCATTGCCCAGAACAATAAAAGGGTATTGGAATATGATTTAAACAAAGTACCCATCGTCTCTTCCTGGATTCAAATATACGCGACCAGAGGGAATCAAATCAAAACCATTCTTGATCTGGACAAAAAGGATATCGTTGCCCTGAAGGGAGATTCTTATTTTGGAGATTTTAAGGCGGCGATTACAAAATTCAACATCCATCCACATTTTATTGAAAAGGATAACATCACGGATGTATTTCAATACGTTAAAAGCCATCCCAGTGATTTTGCAGCCTGCGAGTGGATTGTAGGGTTGACTTATAAAAATGACTATCAGCTTGCGGAAACACCGGTGATGCTTGTCCCAAGTGCAATGGGATTTGCGACGACCAAGGGAAAAAACAAGGATCTGATATCTGCTATTGATCGGTTTTTAATAAAAAGCGAGAATAATTCAAACTCCGGTTATCAAAAGATAAAACAGAAGTGGCTGGAAGATCATGAGGCAAATTTGCTCCCACCGTGGATCAAATGGAGCATGATTGCAAGCTTGATTATCATAATAATTGCAGTCATCATCATTCTGGTTTCCCGTTACCAGGTAAATCGGAAAACCAGCGCGCTAAAACGACAAAACCAACTGCTTCTTGAAAAAGAAGAAAAGCTGCGAAAGTGGGCTCAGATATTTGAAAACTCAAAATGGGGCGTTTTTATAGCAAATAATGAAGATAAGACGATCGATGTGATGAATCCGGCTTTTGCCAGCATGCATGGCTATGGCCGGGACGAAATCAAAGAGAAAACCCATATTTCCAAATTCTCGTTCTCCCCTGAACAGAAGATCCTGGATGAAATTCAAATGGCTCTTGATAAGGGGCATTATATCTTTGAATCGACCCACGTTCGTAAAGACGGTTCTCCTTTCCCCGTCCAGGTCGATATCTCAACCTTTAAAAAGAACAATGACGAAAGTGAGTCCATCATCGTAAACGTACAGGACATCACACACCGTAAGAAAAGAGAGGAAGAGATCAAGAAATCCATTTCGTTGCTCAAGGCGACGTTGCAGGCAACCGCTGATGGAATATTGGTCGTTGGCATTGACCGTAAAGTAAGCGAATTCAGCAAACGATTCCTGAAGATGTGGCACATCCAGGATCTTCAAATCATGGGGATGGAAGACACCAAACTTTTATCGCTTATGATCGATCAGGTGAAAGATCCTGAATCATTCCACAATATTGATTACGAAATCTCGCCAGATAATTGCAAATCCACTTTCGACAGTTTTGAACTAAAAGACGGCAGGATCTTCGAGCGCTATTCACGGCCCCAGATAATCGACAACCTGATCGTTGGCCGGGTATGGAGTTTTCGTGATGTCACTGAACGTGTTCAGATGTTGAAGTCTTTGATTGACAGGGATAATGAACTGGCAAATTCAAACAAAGCGCTGAAGGCATTAAACGAAGAATATATGTCGCTCAACGAAGAATACCTCTCCATCAATGAAGAACTGCTCACAAACCAGAATGAACTCCAGCAAATCAATTCGGAATTACTGAATGCAAAACAAAGAGCCGAGGAAGCCGATAATTTGAAATCGGCCTTTTTATCCAATATGTCGCATGAAATCAGGACTCCGATGAACGCCATCATTGGTTTCTCCGGGCTGCTCAACATGCCTGATCTCACAGAACAGGAACGGCAATCATTTATCAAGATCATCATCCCAAGGGGCGGAGACTTGTTGAACATCATCGATGATATTCTGGACATCTCCAGGATTGAAAGCGGTCAGTTAAGCATCAGCGAAGCTGTTACGGATCTGAATGAATTATTTGAAGAGATTCAACAGATCTATCATCACTCCGAACAATTTAAGGCTCAAAAAGAAATCGACCTGATACCCCACAATGCGCTTCCGGTACAAATTAAAGAAGTGGTTATCGATAA